>JAEINY010000279.1 GCA_016342595.1 Marinilabiliaceae bacterium | reverse complement strand
ATTGATGTTTACAAACGAAAACTTGAGCCTTCAAATGATTTTATTGCATTTTCAGCATTTGTAAGTTTCTTCCCTCAATTAGTTGCAGGACCAATTGAACGAGCCACAAATCTTTTACCCCAATTTGCTAAAAAAAGAGTTTTTGTCAAAGAAAATGCTATAAAAGGGTTAAGGCTAATATTATGGGGGCTTACGAAAAAGGTAGTAATTGCAGATTCTATCGCACCTACAGTTGACGATATCTTTTTAAATTACTCACAATATCCATCAACAATTCTACTGTTAGGTGCTCTGTTATTTTCGTTCCAAATCTATTGTGACTTTAGCGGGTACTCCATGATTGCAAGAGGTGTCTCAAAGTTGTTTGGGTTTGAGTTAATGACAAATTTCAACTTTCCCTATTTTTCAAGAAATATTGGCGAGTTCTGGCGTAGATGGCACATTTCCTTATCAACATGGTTTAGGGATTACTTGTACATACCAATAGGTGGTTCAAGAGTCTCAAGATTAAAAAATATACGAAATGTCTTTATGATTTTTCTTGTTTCAGGTTTTTGGCATGGTGCTAATTGGACTTTTATCGTTTGGGGTGGATTACATGCTCTTCTCTTTATACCTTCTGTATTGACGGAAAACAACAGAAGATTCACAGATGACATTAAGTTAAATAGATTTATGCTTCCCTCACTACCAGATTTTCTTAGGATAATATCAACATTTACTTTAGTGTCTTTCTGTTGGATATTTTTTAGAGCCGACTCTATCAATACCGCTATCCTTTTCATCAATAAAATTGTAAGCTTTGACTTTAAAAACATAACGTATTTAAATCCATACGACAACCAACCTTTAGGAATAGAATTTATATTTCTATCAATATTTATCATAGTTGAATACTTATTAGCCTCAAAAACTATAAGCATATACTCTCAAAATAGATATAAGGGTATTGCTATTGACTCCACCCTGTTTCTTATAATTACTATTAGTACTCAAATTGGCTCAAATTTGTCATTTATATATTTCCAATTCTGATGAAAAAATTCATATTATATATAATAATTTCTCTGTCCATATATCTAGTTCTACTAGAATGTACAACAAGGGTGCTTGACTTAAGTGGTCATACAATTCCTGAAGCCAATTTAAATAATAATAGGCTTGGCCGTCCTAATTCAGAAGGGATTTGGGTAAAAGGAGGAATGCGTGAAATTTCCAGCCATTATAAGATGAACCCCCAAGGATTCAATAGTTTAAAAGATTATTCTAACATAGATAAAAACAAAGTATCCATAGCTATAATTGGCGATTCTTACGTAGAGGGCTTTCATGTAGATGTGGAAAATTCTATCGGTAGAATATTGGAAGCGGAAACTGAAAATTCAGTAGAGGTTCATGAATACGGGAAATCAGGTGGTAATATTGTTGATTATAGTCAAATATTTGACAAGTTTATTAGAAATAGGTACGACTACACTTTCATATTAGTTACAAATAAGGACATTACTTCTAATGAAGCATTCTTTATGGGAAAAGGAAGCACAACACCAAAGAACTCGGTTATCCGTGAAATATATAATAGGGTTTCTTTTATCAGATATCTCAATATTAATCACAGGCTAAATGCTAAACTAAATAAAATATTCTCTTTCTCTGGTATTACTGATAGGAAGCAGAAGTACGTCACGAAAAATGATGTAAATGTTTTCGCTTTAAAAGTATTTAACAACACATGTACAATATTATGCGAACAAGAAAAATTAGATACACATTTGATTAAATCTTTTGTCCAACTTCCATGCATAGAAATTATTCATCAAATTACTCCTTATAAACATGGCTTTGATTCACATTGGAATTTCAACGGTCGAAAGAACTGTGCTCTGACAATTAAAAATTATATTGAAGAAACGAGAATAACCAATGAAGCACGAACGCACAATCGAACAGGTGACTGACAGTGCACCGTTCACAATTTATCCCGCAAGGTGGGACCATCCTACGTAAACCGGCTACGCCCCTTCCTTTCAAAAAATTATTTTTTATTGTTTACAAACATACTCCACCTCATGTACCTCGTGTGCCAACGAACCAATTGAGCAATCTGCCATATCATTAAATGAATCGCAGAATACACCACACCTGTTCACATGATTGAATTCCCCATTATTCTAATGGATTTTTCCCAATGTTCATTTGTGCAACATCGTTATTAAACCGCATACGCTTCACATTATTTAAGTTTTTCAACTGCGCTAAATGTTTACTTTTGCAGCCTCATTTTTTACAACTCATGAAGCAAATCATACAATTATCAGTCATACTTCTATTTTGGGTGACGGGTGAAGGGATCGTAAAACTGGCTGGTTTGACTATTCCCGGTAGCATCATTGGCATGTTATTGTTAGTAGTCAGTTTGAAAATCAAACTCATCAAACCCAAACAGGTTGAGGAGACTGCTCACTTCTTAATTGATAATATGGCACTTTTTTTCATTCCTGCTGGCGTAGGATTGATGTGTTATTTCGATATCATTCAACAAGATTGGCTACCTATTGTCATCTCCATTGCCATCAGTACGATTTTGGTTATGGCCGTGATTGGCATTTTATCAAACACAAACAAACCAGATCATGAATGACCTGCTTACCCAACCCGTTTTTCACACAACACTGACACTGGTCATCTATCTTTTGGCTCGACGGTTATTCATCCGCTTTCGAATTGCCTTCTTAAATCCGGTACTGCTTACCATTGCGGCCCTCATTGCCATTGTGTCGCTTACCCGCACTTCGTTCGAGCAGTATTATGAAAACACGCAGGTCATCAGTTTCTGGTTAGGCCCATCGGTCGTTGCCCTGGGTGTCCCGCTGTATCTGAATCTACAAAAATTGAAAGGTGCTTTTGGCCGCATTGCTTTGGCCATGGTAACCGGCAGTATTTTAGGAGTGGTATCAGTAGTCCTTTTAGCCTGGTTATTTGGCGGCTCCAAAGAGGTTTTACTTTCTTTAGCACCTAAATCGGTTACTACACCCATTGCCATGGAAGTATCCAAAGAGATTGGTGGTATCCCGCCCTTAACAGCTGCAATGGTCATCGCAGTAGGTATTTTTGGTGCGATGTTTGGCTGGCAATTTATGCGGTTATTGCGCATACGTGATGCCAAAGCCATTGGCCTGGCCATTGGTGCTGCTTCCCATGGCGTTGGCACAGCCTGGATTGCTCCCCATGGAAAAGAGTACAGTGCTTTTGGCGGTTTAGGCATGGCACTGAATGGGGTGATTACAGCTTTAGTGACCCCCTGGATCATTCCTTATTTGATGGAGTGGTTATATTAAAGGGATAAAATAAAATCCACCCCTCCCCTTTGTTTATTGAAGATAATTTGTACTTTCAAACATTCCCAACAACTTCGGGTGTAGGCGCAGAGCTGCTCCTACAGGGAACACACGTGCTACATCAAGCATGAGAGGTTCGTAGTGATTTGGCAAGTCACTACAAAGCCGACCAAGGCCAAAAATCGTTGATTTGGCTTTAAAATTAAAATATAATGTATAATGAGAATAATTATATTAGTATTCATAATTCAGTTAGTAATTTCGGCAGGTTTTAGCCAAACTAAGGCATCAAATCTTTTGTACTCCACCGCCATAATGGGTGATACAGTTAATGAAGACCAGTTTGAAAATAAAATTAAGTCTATTTCCAAAGATATATTTAGAGATATAGTTATGAAAAATGGTAGTGGTCAGACAATCACAACCATTGAGGAAGATATATTCGGAAATCACATTGTGAAAGATAGCAATGGACATGTTATTGCCAGGCTCGAAAAGGATATATTTGGCGATATAATAATTAAAAATGGAAATGGTGAAATAATAGCAGAATATGGTGCAGAATCCTTACATGTCAGTGATAAAAATTATGCTGCCAAACTGTGCATTATTGAGCAGTTTATAAATAACATGAAGGAATAACTAGTTTATTAATTCTGTGTGTAACACAAAATCCGGTACGAAAACCACAGCGTATTCTCATAGGTAAGGTATTAGCAATTTTCTTCATTCCTATTTAAAAGGCTCTGTAAGCATTTCCTCTTACAGCACATTTCGCTCACCCCTACCGCTTATTTAAAAATACAGTACCGTTCAATTCTTCAGTCTTTCAACTAAAATATTAGTTGAATAGTTTTATTTAATTATATTTGCGGGAAATTCAAATCTCTACCGCATGAAACTTAAGAGTATCATTATTATCACTTTTACACTTTGCTTAAAATTATATGCATTTTCAAATCCAGCATGTGAGAATTCTAAAATTGCAACTAGCAAAGCTTTAACCTATCAGGTGCATGGTAAATTAAAAGATCAAGCCTCCAAATTGCCAATTGAGTTTGCAACAATAGCTGTTACAGGTTTAAAAAAGGATTCAATCATTACATCAATGATAAGTGATTCAAAGGGAGAGTTTGTATTTGACATAGCGCCTGGTGAATATAAAATTATCATTAGATGCCTGGGATACAAATCTATTACCCAAATTATTAATGTTTATGAACAAGACTTATACCTCAAATCCTACGGCATGGTAGTTGCCAGCAATGCGCTGGATGAAGTTAGTATTGTAGCTTCGAGCTACAGGGAACAATATGACCGAAGCATTCAGAATGTTACCAGGCAGTTTAAAGAAGGGACCAATAATGTAACTGATTTGCTAACTAAAATAAGGGGTGTGGATGTAGATCCCTTAGATAATTCGATAAAGGTTGACAATGGTGATAACGTACTCCTATTAGTGAATGGCATGAAAAAGGAACAAACGTACATCAAAAATCTATCTCCCGACAGAATAAGCAGAATTGAAATATCAAGAAACCCGACAGGCAGGTATATTTGCGAGGGCTACACATCTGTCATCAATATCATTCTTAAAAAGAACTATACGGGATATGAAATGTATCTTGAAGAAAAGGGACTCTATTCACTTAATAAGTCAAACGGCGATGATGTTTTGTTTAATAACCTGGCTTCGTTTGATTTAACCTATACGTGTAAGAAGGTCAACTTGTATGGTAAGTATTCTAATATAAAATCAAACACTAATTTACTTGTAGAGAATAACAAGTATTTAGAAGAAAGTAGCCTGATTAAGGAAGCAATAACAAACAATCCGAATTCTGAACGGGATGGTTTCTCACATACTTACCTTTTAGGAGCAGATGTTATTATTTCGCCAAAGCAAACATTAAGCCTTGAATCCAATATTATTCATTCTCCATTTGAGAATAATAACACTGTCAGAACTTATAATAATAGACTGAACACTGTGGAAGGCAATGAGATATTTACTTCAATATTAACAGCCAACCAATCAGATAAGAAAATTTATTCCCAATTATCTTATCGGAATAGCTTTTCAGAAAAAAACAAAATGGAAGTGGATTATGCTTACAATTTTTCTGAATCTGAACTTTCAAATAACTATCGAGAAGACACCGGGATGAAATCAAAACAAGCACTAAATTCTAAACGAAACACTTCCATCTTTGATTTGAATTTTAAGCACTTGTTCAATGATACTTATTCTTTAGAGGCAGGCTATAAAAATACATTTCGCACTTATGATTATGAATATTCCTCTTTAATTCAGGAGGATAATACTGAAACAAATAAAGATATCCGAAATCTTTTCTATACTTACTTTAGTTTTACCCCCAAAAGTAAAATTAAAAGTAAAATAGGAATTGCTATTGAGCAAAATATATTAACAACAAATAACCAATCAAACTATAACCATTCACTGCAGCCTTTTTTAAGTGTGTATTATAAATTTAATAAAAAGCTGAATGTTACCTTAAAATTTAATTCGGATAGCGACTACCCTTATGCAGATCAAGTAAGTCCCTTTACGGTTACGATTGATCGATTAAGTAGCGAGGTTGGGAATCCCAATCTTAATTACTCCACAAAATATGTTAGCTCGCTGGATTTTAAACTATTCAATAATAAACTGAGTATTGAACCTTTCTATAGTTACACGAATAACTTCATTTCTAAAACAGGGAATATTATGGGTGACCACTTTGAATACAGTTATTCCAATTTAGATAAATATGAATCCTATGGCATGAAAATGAGTGCCCGGTTAACATTAATTCCCCGAAAGATGTTTGTTAAACTAACTGGCACTTTTTATAATGATAAAACCAATACTGATGGATATACAAATAAGCTAAACGATTTTACCATAAACAGTAATGTCATGTACCTGTCATCAAAGCATAAGACCCTATATGCCTTAACCTTAAAAAGAATGAACTCTAAGAAAATAGCGGCCTATGGTTATTACAATAACGACAATGACTATTTAGGGTGTATTATTAAGCAACCTTTCTTTAAACGGAAAATGGCTGTGACAGTACTTTATCTTTTACCAGTTTCCTCAGGATTAGATTATTCGATGCAAGAATATTTTGAATACAACGCCTTTAACGAACAAACTGCCACAAATGTTGAAATGCTGAAAAATCTTTTTATGCTGAAGATTTCGTTCAACCTTAACAAGGGAAATGAAATTAAATCTGTTGAAAAGAAGGATTACAAAGAGAAGAAGCAAACAAAGGGATTCTTTTAGACAGTATGTGGATGCAACAATTCTTCTTCAGTTAGCCTTCAAATTGTTGCATCCAAAACAGGATAATCCCTACTAGTGCTACAAACAGTAAATTATAGTATTTATTTTCACATGTTCTTTTTCACAATTTGAACTTCGACAACACCTAATCAACTCTTTTTATATAAGTGCTCAAGCCGCACGGGCTTTTACTTTTTTTCTACAGCCAAAAAAAGTAAACCAAAAAGGCCGCCGCTCAATTGCAATATACGCTAAACGATTACATTACGGCGGAAAGAAAATAACTCTCCCGATCAAGAACCTTGTGGAATTTGATACTCAAATCCCTACAAGTTCTATATCTGGATCAAACAGATTTCCTTTCTAATCGCCTTCATTTCAACGTTCTTAACGCTATTGCAATTAGGCGGTTCGCACCTTGGATGGCAGGTTACACTATCGAGCATAATACGCCAAAATGAATAAATTAAGTTGTTAATTATATAGCCGTGTATTCCGGTTGAAGCGAAGCGAAACCACCTCTGTGATCTCAATACGAAATTATTTTTGGTATTTGTATTTTCCTACTATATAACTCTTTTGTAACTATCACTTAATCAAGCTGATTCCTTTAGTTGTTTTAATTGTTTTTCAAGAT
>JAEINY010000278.1 GCA_016342595.1 Marinilabiliaceae bacterium | reverse complement strand
CAGATAAACAAACACTTCCGATGGGGTTACAAGCCCAGATTGGCAGCCATCAATTCGGCAATATCCATGTTCCGTACTTCCCCTTCCCGATTCCCCATTTTGATGCCATCGGTCAACATCGTCATGCAAAAAGGACATGCAGTGGCGACAATGGTGGCATTGGTTTCAAGAACATCTTCGGTTCGTTCGGCATAGATCTCTTTATCACCCGACTCAGCTTCTTTAAACATCTGTGCACCACCGGCACCACAACACAATGCAAAACTACCGGAACGCTTCATCTCTGTATAATGACCACCTAACTTTTTTAATACTTTACGCGGTGCCTTATAAACGCCATTCCCACGTCCCAGGTAACAGGGATCGTGATAAGTGATACGCTGATCTTTAAAGACATCTTGACTGATTTCCAGTTTCCCTTCATCAATCAATTGTTCTAAAAAAGTGGTGTAATGCATCACCTCATAATAACCACCCAACTCCGGATATTCATTTTTTAAAATATTAAAACAATGCGGACAGGTACAAATGATCTTTTTGACCCCATAAGCATTTAACAGCTCAATATTTTGCAGCGCCTGCATTTGAAACAACATCTCATTGCCGGCTCTTTTGGCCGGATCACCGGTACAGGACTCTTCAGGACCCAAAACAGCATAATCAATGTGCGCATGATTGAGAATTTTTGCAAACGCACGGGTTACTTTCTGGTAACGCTTATCAAAAGCTCCGGCACAGCCTACCCAATACAGGTATTCGGGATGATGTCCTTTTGCTTTTTCATCGGCCATGACCGGCACATTAAGTTGAGTCATTATGTGTAGTTTTTTATCAATCGATTAGGTTCTTATTACTGATATTCTTGTATTATTTGTCAGCATATTGTTTTTGGGTTCAATGGAATGATGAATATTGATTAACAAGTTTTGATTTATTTGATAATTCATCAAATCGTTACACAGAGTTTCGGAGGAAGACAAAAACAGTATGAGCACAGAGTGTTTTCATTATAAGGCATTAATGATTTTTATTATTAAAATCTAAAAGCTCTGTGACCGTTTCCTTTTCCTGAACTTTGAGAACTCCGTGTAACACTTTTTTTTAAAAAACACACATAAATACAGTCAGGTTATTCCGTCACAATTTCTTAGGGCTTAATCACCCAATGGCTATTGCTGTGTCCAGTTCAACCGGTCCTGGGGTGAAAATTTCCAGGGCGCCCCATTGTTTTCAATATTCGCAAACATGGCATTCAGTCCTTCAGGCACTTTTCCCTCTTCCAGCACCAGGTAACGCCGCATGTCCATAATTAAATTAGGATGACTGATGTTTAACGGACATTCCTGTGCACAGGCATTACAGGTGGTACAAGCCCACAGTTCTTCGTTGGTGATATAATCACTCACCAGCGATAAGTCATCATGATATTTGGGTGCTTCAGATAAAAACGGACCTTTTTCCATCATGCGATTGCGCAGATCTACAAATATCTTGCGCGGACTAAGTTCCTTACCGGTGATATTAGCGGGACAGACCTCAGTACACCGCCCGCATTGGGTACAGGTAAGTGCATTTAAATAATTGAGACTCGTCACATCCTCCACATCCTTCACACCGAATCGCCCTGGTTCATTCGTTTCTTCCACTTGAAAAGCATCACCCGTTAACATTAGTTTTACTTCTTTGGTCACGTCGGGCATGGCCGGTAAGAAAGCTAATGGTTTCATACTGCTGAGAAACACATTGGGCAATGACATGAAAACATGAAAATGTTTTGAATAGGGCAGATAATTGGCAAAAATAAAAATGAGTAAAATATGTCCCCACCAGAAAAAGTGAAAGCCTTCCCGGGCCATTAGTCCATTTCCATTAATCCAACTGGCCAGGATGTTGGAAACGGGGTACCATCCTTCGGTCTGAGTCTCGTGCCAAAGCAGATCATAGGTATTCAACCCCAATAAAGAAACCATCAAAAACAGAATGAAGAGTAGCGCAATATTGGCATCTTGCTTATTCATTCGCGTTAGCTCAATGCCATAAAAACGTTTGATATGGAAACCCATTCGTCGGACTAAAAAGAAAGCAGCGCCCAGTAATACAATTACTGCAAAGATATCACCACTGGCAGTAATGATTTCATAAATCCGTTCCAAGCCTGAAAAAGATCTATATTGGCCTGATAAACCATCAACCACCAGCTCTAAGGTACCGATGGTGATCACCAGAAAACCCCAGAATACCAAAGCATGAATCATTCCCACAAACGGCTTACGCATGATTTTACTTTGTCCCAATACCACTTTCAAAGTTAACTGCAGGCGCTTCTGCCACAAACCATCAAACGAAACCGGTTTAGTAATCCGGAAGCACTTCTGCATTTCGAGGCTGGTTCGATATAAAAGACCTATTGCAACAACTAATAAAAGGAAGAAAACAATTTGAACTACCATGGCTTTGTTTCTAGTGAGGATTAATCGAACATTTTTAGAGATCGTTAGACCCGAACGCTTTCAGGATTAGTATCAAGACACTTATACCACATATTTATTATCAACTCAATTTGTTGTTATGTTACAACCAGCGGTTGCCATTCTATATACTCATCTCGTATCACATTAGTGCTAAAGCTCCCGATAAAAAATCGGGACAGGCTGCACGGACTTTTACTTTTTGTCTGCAGCCACAAAAAGTAAACAAAAAAGGCCGCCGCTGAATTGCAATGGCCGCTAAACGATTCCATACAATCTTTATAATTACCTAATTAACATCTAATGACTTGCTAAATGCGCTTTAAATACAGCAGTTAGTTCAGGAATCACTTTGAAAGCATCGCCTACAATTCCGTAATCAGCCACATCAAAAATGGGGGCATCGGGGTCCGAATTAATGGCTACTAAACATTTGGAACCACTCACGCCTGCCACATGTTGAATAGCCCCCGAGATGCCCACCGCAAAATAGATCTTAGGCGCAATAATTTTACCGGTTTGTCCCACATGTTCATCCGGTGAACGCCAGCCATCATCAGCTACCGGCCGACTACAGGCCAATGCAGCGCCGAGCGTGCCGGCTAACTCTTCCAGCATGGCCCAGTTTTCACCTCCTTTCATACCCCGACCACCGCTCACCACAATATCGGCATCCACCAGGTTTACCCCTCCTTCATACACTAACCGATTAACGAGTTGCAGGCGTGAAGTCGTCCGGTCTAACTGAGGCTGAAACTCCTGAAAGGAGAGCTCAACAGGGTTTTCATTGATACCAAAAGCATTGATCATGAGTGAAAGGATTTTTCGCGAGCTGTTGACCTGAACATTAGCTAATGCTCTTCCTGTAAAGGCCCGTTTGGTCACTATAAACGGATCATAAGACACCGGTAAAGCCATGACCTCAGGCACAAATCCAGCCTTTAAGCGCACGGACAAACGTGGCCCCAGTGCTTTTCCTAAATTATTATCGGGAAACAGAACGACCCTGGCCGCTTCCTGCTTCGCCACCTGTTCAATGATTCGGGTATAAACCCCATTGAAACGCGTATTGAAAACAGCATCACCTACTTTTATAACTTTAGTCATGCCATATTTACCAAGCTGCTGCAGGTGCTCATTATCTATTTCACCGATGACGATTCCAGTAATTGATCCGCCCATTTTTTGAGCCAATTGCCAGGCATAAGCTGTCAATTCAAAACTTTGTTTCTTAATCTGACCTTTCACATTTTGTATGTAGACGAGTATAGACATAACGTTAGTGCTTAGTGAATTGTGCCATGTGCCTTGATTCGGGTGCAAAAGATGCACAATGAACCAGGCACTGTGCACTTAATTAAATTACTTTGGCTTCTTTACTGAGTAAGTCCACCAATTGAGCTACCTGATTCGCCTCCACCAATTTCACTTGACTTTTTACTGGTGGCAGTTTATACTCCACAAAGGTCACAAGCGGTTCACTTTCGATGGCAGTCATCACCACCAAAGGCTTTTTACGCGCCATCATGATACCGCGCATATTGGGTATTCCAGGTGCTTTGGCAAATCCCTTCTGCACAATTAACACCGCCAATCCATCCACCGTTACTTCCTCTTTTCCATTGGCCACATCCCGTTGAATCACGGGGTGTTCTTTCTCAAATCGAATACCTGAAACCGATGACACAGAAGGCACATCCAGTATTTCGGCCAACATACCGCCCACCGAAGCACCATTGTAATCACCCGACTCGATGCCGCAAATCACAAATCCAAAGGTTTCAGTTTGAATAAAAGTCATCAATTGAGTCGCGGTATAAAACGCATCTTTCGGATTGGCATCGATGCGAATTGCTTTATCGGCACCCATGGCCAAACACTTTCGCAAGGTGGGTTCCGTCAAAGCCAAACCCACATTCACCACCCAAACCTCCGATACGTGCGCCTCCGGTTCATCTTTTAGTGCCACTGCCCGGGTTAGTGCCAGTTCATCCCAAGGATTAATGACCCATTGAACACCTATATCATTAATAGCGGTAGAATTATCCTTGAATCTTAATTTAGTTGTTGTATCGGGGACGTTACTTATACAAACTAATAGTTTCATAATTATAGATCTTAGATTTATCGAATTAAGAGTTGAGAAGGATACCAACAAAGAAAGTTAGTCCGAAGTTCTTAGTCCGATGTCCGGCTCTAACCTTTTCACTTTTACCTTTTTCCTTTCCTATTTTCACTTTTCACTTTTTCCTTTTTCCCTCAGCCTTTTCCCTTCCCCATTCTATATATCTCCCTTCGCAATGGCACGAGAAATCACTATTTTTTGTATCTCCGAAGTACCTTCGTAGATTTGTGTCAGTTTAGCATCTCGCATCAAGCGTTCCACATGGTATTCTTTCACATATCCATAGCCTCCGTGAATCTGAACAGCTTCAGTGGTCACTTGCATGGCCATATCAGCAGTAAATTGCTTGGCCATGGCACTGGCCACACCATAGGGCTGTCCCTGATCTTTTAACCAGGCCGCTTTGACACACAGGAAACGAGCCGCTTCAATCTGGGTAGCCATATCTGATAATTTAAAGGCAATGGCTTGATGATTGATGATCTGTGTACCAAACGCTTTCCGCTCTTTGGCATATTTCACGGCCAATTCATAGGCTCCGGAAGCAATGCCCAATGCCTGGGAAGCGATCCCAATGCGCCCGCCTTCCAGGGCTTTCATGGCGAACTTAAAGCCGAAACCATCTTCACCAATGCGATTTTCTTTAGGTACTTTCACATCCGTAAACTGCACTGAATGAGTATCGGAACTACGCATCCCCATTTTATTCTCGTGTGGCCCAAGGGTGATGCCTTCAGCATACCGATCAACGATAAAAGCGTTAATGCCCCGGTGCCCCTTGGCCCGGTCGGTCTGTGCAATGACAATATAAATAGAGGCTGTATGCCCACTGGTAATCCAGTTCTTCACGCCATTCATCAAGTAGTGATCCCCTTTATCAATGGCCGTCGTTTGCTGGGAAGAAGCATCTGATCCTGCGCCCGGCTCGGACAAAAGAAAAGCTCCGATTTTATCGCCCCTGGCCAATGGCTTTAGAAACTCTTGTTTTTGCGCTTCAGTACCATACATCTCCAATCCATAACAAACCAGTGAATTATTCACCGAAAGAATCACTCCCACCGATGAATCAACCTTTGATATTTCTTCCATGGCCAACACATAGGACACGGTATCCATCCCTCCACCATCATACTCAGGAGCAACCAACATTCCTAAAAAACCAAGCTCTGCTAAGGTGTGGATATGCCGGGTTGGATAGATGGCTTTCTCATCGCGTTCAATTACATCTTGAATTAATTCCCGTTGGGCATAATCACGGGCTGCTTGCCGGATCATTAATTGCTCTTCTGTAAATTCAAAGTTCATTTTTATTTTTTTAGTGCATTGTAAAATGTGCTTCGTGCATTGAAACATGGCCACCCTACCATTCAGCGTATGGCGATAAAAACCCTAATCCTGATTCTAAGTGCATTTTTTCAACACTATCGACACCACTGTTTTATCATTACCGCCCATGTTTATGGTTAATCCATATGGCTTATCGTTCGGAATATTGATTTGAGCTTTACCGGCATTACCTGTAAGTTGTTGCCAAATGGTAACGCATTGGTGTACTCCTGTTGCGCCTGTGGGATGCCCCCATCCAATAAGACCACCCGTGGTGTTGAAAGGAATCTGCCCTGCCCGGGAGGTATGTCCATCTGCTACAAATTTCGCACCCTTCCCTTTATCGACCAAACCAATGGCTTCAACAGCCAGTAAACCAGCAATGGTGAAACAATCGTGCGTTTCCACAGTGGCCAGCTGTTGATTTTTAATACCCGCCATCATTAATGCTTTTTTAACAGCAACCTGCGTGGCCGAAAGTACCAATGAATCAACCGGTGCTTCAGTAATGTCATCTTCGGCCTGCCCAAAGCCCACAATCTCGACTGCTTCACTCAATGGAATGCCAACACGTTTTAGTCCTTCTTCAGAAACAACCGCAACGGATGACGCGCCATCGGATATTTTAGAGCAGTCAAATATATTCAAGTGATCCACAAACTTATTGGGGTTTGGTGGGGCCATGCCTGTCTCCATCAATTCCATATTTTCATTTTCATACTCCTGGGCTGTGGGACACAAACGTGCATTTTCGATGCAGTTGGCATACCATCTGGCCATGGCCTCACGGGTGTACTCATCACCATAGGTCTGTGAATATTCGCCGGCCCGGTCACTGAATTCACCCGGGAAAAAATAGGCATGCCCGGCTTTACGTTTATCACGCCAAGCGGCTAAAGAGAGGTAATCAGCACCGTATAGTGAATTCACACTGTTCTGCACTTCAACCCCCATGACCAAAACCACTTCAGCAGCTCCGGATAATACAGATTTAATCCCCGTGACCATGGCCAATCCTCCGGATGCACAGGCTCCTTCGACCCGAATGGCAGGTTTAAATCGTAAAGATTCATCAATAGCCGGTATAAATGCGCTCAAATGCGCTTGGTTATTAAAACGGGAAGCCATGAAATTACCAACGACACTTTCATCCACGTGCTGTCCACCACCCAATTGATCAAGTGTTGCCCGACCAGCTTCCTTCATGTAAAAATCAAGCCCCGGCCGTTCCTTTTTCGGATGAAATTCTTTACGGCCCCTTCCTAACGACACGGTATTATAACCCGCTACCAGAAACAAACGCTTTTGCATAATCGTCATTTTTAGAGGTAACCGTTAACGGGTCCGTACAGATGATAAAAGCCACGTTGCATCACTGTATTCAC
>JAEINY010000277.1 GCA_016342595.1 Marinilabiliaceae bacterium | reverse complement strand
TAATCAGTGTGTCATGAATTGTCAGCGCAGAGTCGTTTGAGTAAATCCTGAAGGAATTCAAGATTTTTAATTTGATATTTTCTTATTTTAACGATTACAAAATAGGCAGTTAAAAGACCAATAGGTACTCCAACAATTAAGCCTGTTAAAGCTCCCTTGTTTTGAAAGGCCCCAATAAATGATGTATTCGAAAAGAAAACAAAAAACGATAATACCGATAGCAGGTAAAATAAGGGAAGTAGAAACAAGTATAATTTACTGAATCGTCCGGTTAACCAGGCTGATAAAGCTTTTATCCTTGTTTCCAGCCAACTTTTTAATGATTGGTCAAAGGCTTTGTTTTGTATTTTTCGTAAGGAAAAAACACCTATACTTAATGCGGATAGTGTAATAATTGCTAATGTGAGGTTATTTATCAAATAAAGCACATCATTTTGTCTGTAACTTGCTGAGATGATAAGAAAAAGTAAAAAACAAGAAGACGTAATAACAGAAAAAGTCATCGTCAACCGGAATTTTCCAAGCGTCTGTTCTGCTTTTGATGTAAGCAGTAAATTGAGTTCACTTTTAGATTTTTCAGGAAGCTCAACTTCTACGTTCCTCCATATCTGTTGTAATTCTTTATCTTCCATGATTCTATTCTTTTATATTTCGTTTTAACAACTCTTTTGCCCTGCTTATCCTTACACCGACATTTGAGGTCGATATTCCGATGATATCAGCTATTTCAGCATAACTTTTTTCTTCCAGATAAAGCAGCATGATTGATTTATTAATTTCATCGAGCTGATAAATGGCATCCAATAGCAACTGGAATGATTCCTGCACCTCCATCGTTTGAGCAATGTTTATCCGGTCAGGGAGTTCGGGAACAGAATCACTGTATTCGATCTTTGTTTCCCTTTTGATTCTTGATATGGAGGTATTGATGGCAACCGCATAAATCCAGGAACCAATGCTATTACGGTTTTTGAGGCTTGGAAATGATTTCCAAAGCTGGTAAACAATCTCTTGAAAATTATCCTCCCTATCTGATCTGTTTTTAAAATAAATCAAACAGACCTTATACAATATGCCTTGGTAGTTAGATAAGATTTCAAGAAATTCTTCTTTGGTTGATTTCATATTCTAATCCTTTCTAACAAAGTATTTCTTTAAAAGTATTTATTACAAAATACATGAAGAAATTTCAGAAAAATAATGCATTGACAATATAATTAAGGTTCATCCGGGGAAGGCGTAGGTTCTATTATATATGTATCAATAAAAATCCTGTTCTATTAATATTCAACCCCATTCGGGGTTGTGCTTCTACTATTTCATAATCCACGGGTTTCACCCGTGTTTATTATAATACCACTTCGCGGTTACAATTATAGCTTGTTACATCTCTTTAATGAGATGACTTTTATTGATAAAAATAATCCGATAAGGATCAAATAACAATAACCGTAGGTGAAAACCTACGGTGCAACAAAATGAAAGCACAGCTGTTCCTTCTCTCAACACCTGACGGACTTTCAGTCCGTTTTTTATGGATTGCTGCCACATAGGGTTTCGCTTCGCTTCACCCTATGCTTTTACCTTTCGGGGATTCACCCCTCGTTTCAGGCTAAAATTCAAGGCTCTGAACAGTTACTTTATTCCTTTCAGGGAGTAATAAGTGTTCGTGAATGGTACCCTAAATTATTCCGGCATAAGATGCACAATCGTGAAGATAACCTGAAATAATTCAGACCAGAGTTCATGCATCTGATCGAGAGCCTGAAAAATTTCAGGATGCAGTTCAAGGCTCTAAACTGTTACTTTATTCCTTTCAGGGTGTAATGACTGTTCGTGAATGGGTCTCTAAATTATTCCAGGATGAGATCAACAACCGTGAAGATGACCTGAAATAATTCAAACCAGAATGCAAGTACCTGATCGGGAGCCTGAAAAATTTCAGGATGGTGTTCATCACCATGTAAGGTACACTGCAAAACAATAGGGACTGCCTTCGGGAGATTGTTTTAACTTTTTTCTTAAATGATACTAATCAACTGGGGTGAAACCACTCGTTTTATTTAGTTTGTCTCAGACCTTCAGCCTGATATTTCCGATTCTCCTCTTTATTCAACGGGTGACTTAGGGATAAGCTTATAGTCACCCGCTGAAAAGAATGTTACCTCTTGAATTTTAAAGGAGCGTCATCCGCTGAAGGCCTTCATTATAACCTGGTCACCTCCACATCCGGTTCTACCCCTGATGCTGTGCGGGTATGATACGAATTAATGGTGGTTGTTTCATTGAAGAAACCACAGTTTTGCATAAAGAATTTACCATCTTCCACCCCACCGGCATAATCCATCCGAGATTCTTTTTTGGCTGTCGCATCCGCGGTAAACTTGGCTTTGGTACACTCATACCACTTACCATTCTCACCACGCACCCACTGATTGTTGTAAAAAGCTTTCCGGGTGATGGCACCGGTTTCGGTATGGAAATTTTCCAGGAAGGAGTATTGATGTGTTAACCAAGTGCTGGTATGTGGCCGTTTAAAACTGGCGATCAATTTCCATTCGCCCACCTCGGGTGCAAAGAAATAGGCGGTGTATTGTGTAAAATCGTTGCCAACGGGTTTGCCTCTTAACAGAAAACGATAGGTATTACCGGCTTTCCAATTGTATTTCAAATAGCTTTGACCGCCCGATCCTTCATTGCCAAACTCACCGATGGTGACCCCTTCTCCTTTTTCCAGGAGAATGATTTTATAATCATCGGGAATAGTACTTGGATCATCGGTTTTAAAAGGGCTCCACACTGAAAAGAGCACCCGGCGCTCCGTGTCAGAATTCACCTGCATGCCAAAATACCCTTCACCAAAACCATTGGCCATATAATAGGAACCGATCACATCGTTCCCCTCGGGCACGGTGATCTCATTGTAGAACCACTCAACATTACCTGCTTCGGCCGGAATATCATAATTCAAGTGTACCGATGGCCCACGGCGTCCCCAATAAAACTCTTCGTTCACAAAATACATCTTGCCCGAAGTGGCTTCACCACCCAGGTAAATATCTTTTACTTCGGCAAAAAAACTACCTTCTTTCTTCACACCCTGCAATTCTACAAAATGGTACCCTGGTGCATCCACTGTAAAAGTACCCGCAAAAGTTGATTTCAAAGCAGCACCCGTCAATCGTAGCTCTTCACTTTTACCATTCACGGTACATTTAATTTTTGATGAACCAGAAGGCACCTTGGCATTCAAAGCCACATGTAACTCACCTGCTTTCGGCAACTTAAAATAGATACGTACTTTAGCGTTGGCATCGTCCCATTTGGCAAGTCCATTTTCCGAAATCATACCGGACCCCTGATCGGGGTTATCCGCCATCCAGCTATTACCGCCAACAGGCACTATAACCGATGTAGATGGGACCTCCTGGCTGGATTCGTTATCCCCTTCATTACTACACGCCGTGCATCCCAACAAGAAAGGCATAGTCATTATAACTGCCAGATAAACAATTTTTCTAAGTATATTCATTGATTAACAATTTTAGATTTCACTGAATTATTTACTAAACTTATCAAGAGCCTTTATTACATCCACATCTTTGGTTATAATGCGGAGGACTTAGCCGTATGTCCATCCGCATTACTATGCCAGTTTACATGACGGCATATATTACGTCATAAAATTAACATTAAACATTAATATACATCGCCATTAATGGCAAAGATCGGTTTGTTAGTCACCCAACGCCCTCGTGTAAAGTCAGGAAATTCCTGCGGTGCCCCATTATTTTCAATGGATGCTTCAGATAAGGGGGTGATGGCACTCCAGGCCGCTGCATCATAGGCATCCATTGGTGGGTGTTGGCCCCGTTTGATGAACTCCACAAAGGCATTGTCCACAAAGAAATCCATCCCGCCATGACCGGCATCCATGGCTTTTTCGCCCCATTTAGCCCACAGTGGGTGGTCATATTTCTTCAGGTATGCATCCAGCTCTTCCCAACGGTGTGCCGGACTCTTACCTTCAATATAAATGCGTTGCTGATGGTAATCAAAATCCGTTAAACCATTGACTCCTTGCACGCGGAATCCTAATGAGTAAGGACGTGGTAAGTTACAATCATGCGTAATGATAATGGTTTCACCCATGGCTGTCTCCACCGTGGTAGTTATCACATCACCTTGTTTCCACTTGAGTTTGGCATTTGGATGACTTGGACCACCTTCAGGATGATTCACAATATAGTTATGCAATCCACGTGCTTTGGTAGATAGCGACGTTAAGGAGATCAAACGGTTACCTCGGTTAATGTCCATCATGTGGGCAATAGGGCCCAAGCCATGTGTTGGATACACATCCCCATTGCGTTTCAGGGAGTGATTGGTCCGCCACCGGGCTTCTGAGAATCCTTCCAATTATAGTTTAAAAAGGGCTGTTACCAAACAATTGCGGCACAGCCCTTCACATTTAATCAACAAAAACTAAATAACTTATTGCTTTTTAAGGATTCTGGATCAAATCCGATTGAGCCAAAATTTCCTTCTTAGGAAGATACTCTACGACTTCATTTGCAGTAGGCTCAACCTCAAAATAGGGGTCATTTCCTCTCAAATGCGTACCCGGATAATTGCGATCCATAGTTCTGTTATTGCGGAACACATCAAATTTACGATGACCTTCATAAGCCAATTCCAGGCGACGTTCTTTTAACACAAGATCCAATAAAGATACCTTAGGCGTAATATCCTCCGATGTATATTCAGCCTTTACACCAATGGCCCGTCGTCTGATTTCATTCACATTCGCCAAAGCATTACCAACATCACCGTTTTTAGCGTACGCTTCAGCCCTATTCAGATACATCTCGGCAATTCGTGTAATAACAGGAGACCAAAGATGGCCTTTACCTTCCTGACCTGAGCATTTTGTAATAAAGTACTTTGGATAGGTCTGGCGGGTGGCCAGCTCCTTGTTAATGCGTAATCTGACAGGCGCATCTAACAATGTCGTTTCACCATTCATGGTGTTTACCTGATATGGCGTTACCCAATAAGATGTTACGCCAGTCTTTTCATTAACCTGAGCCCCAATAGGCACCTCTTTTTCAATGGTCGTTTCAGCTCCATCAGCATCATCCAGATCCAATTCCCACTTCTGATACATTTTAGTCCGATCAGCACTTACAGGATCCTGATGAAACAGAAAACCATTTACTTTTTTAACCAGCTCTGTTTCGTTGTCGTTAAAAGCATTTAATCCATACCAAACACCAAATAAGTCTTCTGAACTTTTATCCTTCACCATAGCCGTTACAAAAGACCCACGCGCATCATCAGGCCACTCCTCAACAATATCACGATAGGTAACGGAGGCATATAATTCACCCCAACCCGCGCCTGTTAAAGAAGGATACCCCTGAGCATCAACCTGCGCATACATACCTGAAAAAGTGTACCAATCATCCCATTGTCCGGGATTGTCTGCACCATCCACATACCTTAAGGCAAAGATGGTTTCAGTGTTATTGTCATCATCAGGTGTAAAACGCGGATACTTTTTAAAATCCTCTTTTGCTAAAAGATTAAAACGCCCCGATTGAATAACAGAATCGGCATAAGCAATGGCATTATCATTATCTTCCATATAAAGATATACCCGCGATAACAGCGCCTGAGCGGCTTCTTTAGTGGCATAACTGGCACTTTGCTTTAGGCTCATCAATGCTGCAGCCTTCTTTAAATCACTCACAACCTGATCATAACAAGCCTCTACTGTTGATCGCACAGGTTGATCGTTAATATCAGTGGTTGTTTTAAGCGGTACTCCTAAATTAGATATTGGATCCTGGTTATAAGGACGCCCAAACACATTGGTCAGGTAAAAATAAACCATACCCCGTAAAAAATAGTTTTGCCCAATCATATGATCTATTTCCTCAGAAGCACCTTCTTCGGCCCGTTCAATAACAGTATTACAACCAATTATTGTTTTATACGATGCACTCCAAACAGACTCCTTACGATACCCTGTTTCTCGCCGATGATAATTATATATGAAATACAATGGATCAGATGTGGTACCACTTAAGGCTACATTATCACCAGGATATTCAGCAAAACGGTAAAAATTATTGACCCATGAGTAGCCATCGGCAATTCCTTTACCTTTAAGGATAGCATAGTTACCCAGTGTTAATGCTTCCAATGCATTTGCCGAAGAATAAACCTGGTCTTTCTCAATCGATTCAAACGGTTCTCTGTCAATATCACAAGAAAACAAGCTTAAAATCAGAACAGGAATCACTGTCCATATATATATTTTCTTATTCATCTGTTTTTATTTTGTTTACAACAATGTTCAATCATTTACTTATTCACCTTAAAATGTAAGGCTCAGGCCGAACATAAATCGCTTAGGAATCGCATAGTCACCGTACGTCTCTGCTTCTCCTTTTTCGCCCACTTCAGGATCAATGCCGGAATAATCAGTTAAAGTAACCAGGTTTTCCGCTGAAATGTAGGCATTCACATTCTTCAAAAATTCAACCTTCTTAATGCCTGCCAGAGAATAATTCAGCGTAACGTTACGTAAGCGGATGTAGCTCCCGTCCTCAATGTACCTTGACGAAATATTGTTTGATCCACTATTACCCCCATTAAATGGTTGCGGATGAGTTGCAATGTCACCTGGTTTTTCCCATCTGCTCCAGCCATCGTGCAATGACATGGAATTAAATGTAGAATAAGCTCCATCATTATCATACATTTGACGAGTCGCATGATACAGGTCTATTCCAGACACGAAATCAAAATTCATAGCCAGAGAAATATTTTTGTAACTCATAGTTGAAGTAAGCCCACCAAAAATATCAGGAGTAGAGGTCCCTACCTTCTGATCATCTGCATCCTTAAAGGTATTTGTTAATTCAATGGCCCCTTCTTCAGAAATACTTTCCCATTGAGGGAGACCATTATCCGGATTAACCCCGGCCCACTTAGGCATGTACCAGGTATCAATATCATCACCCACACTTCTTATTTTTAAGCCTTTGATAATATCTTCTCCCTCGTACAACTCAGTTACTTCATTTCTATTAATGCCAAAATTAGCATCCAGTCTCCACTCAAAACCATCAGTAGCAGACTTAATCACATCAGCCCCCAATACAACTTCCAATCCCTTGTTTTTAACCGCTCCAACATTCTCCCAATAACCTGAAAAACCAGAAGTAGCTGGTAATGCCACAAAATAAAGCAGATCTTTAGTGTCCTTAATATAGTACTCCATACTGATGTCGAAACGAT
>JAEINY010000276.1 GCA_016342595.1 Marinilabiliaceae bacterium | reverse complement strand
TAGGTTGTTAGGCTCTTTCATCCTATAGGTTTTAAATATATATATATACGCACGCCTCGTGACGCACCGGATTTCACGGATTGTTTTCCGACGGAAAACATGAAATCTGTGATAATCTGCGTAATCTGTGGTTACTTTTTTTTGGTACGGAGTGTCTTTTTTGTAAATGCGATCACCCTGCCAATTGTTATTAAAAAGTAAACCCGAAATTAATTACATATCAAAACCTTACTTGTTTCCACATGATTATTCTTAATCATTTTAACAATATAAACGCCAGGTTTCAAATCACTAACATCCAGTATAACTTCATTTAAACCATTGTTTACATGTTCTTGAAACTGCTTTACTATTTGTCCACTTTCATTAAATAGCTGAATACACATCATAGCCTCCACCCCGGATGTATGCCGGATGATCAAATCACCTCCTGCCTTCACCGGATTTCCGACGAAATAATGCTCTACAGGTTCTGGTTGATCCAAGGTATTAGTTTTCTCTGCCCTAATACTTTTTAATGTACTACCACTTAACTCATCGCCTTTCCACCAAAACAGATCGGCCTCACCCCCATTTAAATAAAGATCGTATTCATAAACATTGTCATGCAAATGAGTGAGTGATAATTCTTCTACCGTCCCAGTTTGTCGATTGACGCGACATAATACATCAACAGGATCATTACCAAAATCAAATTCCATATGTATTTTTTGCTTGCCGTATATTTCCAAATTATGATTTTGATCAAAATCTTTTATGCCTGCCCAGGTATCACCTTCATATCCTGGCTGAACCAAACCATTCATGATCATAAAATACTTCATATTTTCATGAGGTACAGGGCCCAAATCTATTCCTGCCGTCTCATTTATTCCGGGTACGACTTTAAAATATCCAAAATACACATCACCAGCCAGGTAATCATTTGCAGCAGCATGTGTCGGATAGGCATTTACTATCTTCAGATACTTATGGTCTTGCAGATAAAACACCTGCATTCCATCTGGTACGGGATTCCATAAATTCAATAATCCTACTCTCCGCAATCCTTGTAAAGATTTACGTGAATAACTATACAACCTACTCAAATATGGACTTAAATTCTCTACCTCATTCATTAGTTGTCCGTAGTGATGATATTGGGAGGTATATGTGCCATCAGGGTATTTCCAAAGAAATATATCCTGATTTACATACCTGAAAATACAAAACCATTTGGCATCATACAATAGACTGGCATACACCTTAGCGTTAATTTGCTGATTGGATACCGTATAGCAATTGTTCGGAGGGGATGCAGCTTCATTTTGATAAGACCCGATTCGATAACCGTATAAATATTGTCCCCAAACGATAGGTTGTGTGTTATCCAGGTCATGACCCTTATGCGCTAATTGCATATATCTAAACATTTCTTTCATAGGTTCCTGAAAGGTATTTTTTATATGCCCTATTGTTTCTAAAGGTGAAGTACCGAAATCATAAAAGTCATAGGTCAATAAATCGGGTTTCGCTGTTTTCAGAAGATTTTCTAATTGCAATGTGGTCCATTGTTTCTGATATTGGTTTGTATGGTATAAAACATCAGGATAAAAAGTTCGCCCCACCTCAATGAAACCTTTCACAT
This sequence comes from Marinilabiliaceae bacterium, assembly GCA_016342595.1. Classification (GTDB taxonomy): domain Bacteria; phylum Bacteroidota; class Bacteroidia; order Bacteroidales; family Marinilabiliaceae; genus JAEINY01. The sequence goes on along the minus strand of JAEINY010000276.1, from coordinate 5,783 downwards.
TATTAATGTAACCTGATGAATATGAATTTTCATCTCCCAGGCAAATACTGACGCAATTGTCTACGTTAGCTTCTTGTAGTGAGTTTAAAAAACCATTTTGTATTTCATAATCTGTTACACCAATGTCAGAAATTGAAATACCAAACCAATGATTTGCTAATGCCCATTGTTTATTTGGGTACATATCCCAATAGTATCGATTATTGAAACTATCATAATATGTTTGTCCATTTAAATTCAAATTTTCCCATTCCTCTCCCAGGGTTGGCCCCCAATTGCTAAAGTCCTCAACAGGTGCAATTACGTCTGCCTGTTCATTGTAAATCGCTCCATGTATATCCTCTGAAACAATTTCATTACAACTACCAAGAATAAATAAATTCTTTATTCGTTCGTAACAACAATCTGTTCGGTTATGAATCTCTATATAATCAATATGATGTATTTGCCCCAGATCAATCTCCCAGTAGGGCTCCATTTCATTTCCTGTGTGCGCAACAGATCCATTATTAATATCACCATCAGTATTGCCATCAACAGCCAGTCCAGCTAAATAGGTAGTATTGTAATCTGATGATTGTTTAACCGTTTTATTCAAAGCAATATTCTGGCCTTGGCTATAAATCTGAACTTCGGCTAATTGAAGATAATTTTTACCTAAAAGTTGTAATCTTATATATCTATACTCTCCGTTAACAGGGAACTGCTTTGAATCCGTCCATTGGTTTACCATGGATTCACCGTTCGCCCAAACACCATGATAAATTCCATCAATAAACTATTGGAACAGCAAATACCTGCTGATGCCGGCATTAAACATTTATTTGAGGATACTAAAAAAAGAGTTTGGATCGCCACTTCTACTTATGGACTGTATTGCTTTATTCCTGAGAAGCAAACAATAATAAAATATGATGTCGATTTCAATCAACAGGTATCTCCAAACTTGATCATGACCATTTATGAAAATCATCAACAGCAAATATGGGTAGGAACCATGTACGGTCTCTACAAATTTAAAGAAGCCTCCAACAATTTCAAATTGGTCCTTCAACCCCATGAAGTGTACCCTGGCACCTTACAAAATACAATCACAACTATGTGTCAAATAGGGGATACCCTTTGGTTAGGCACATATGACGGTTTAATTCAGTATTCAACCACAAAAGAGAAATACAAACGTCTACTTCAATCAAATGGATTGCCAAGCAATTCAATCAAAGGAATAATACCCGATAGCCATCATAACCTGTGGATTTCAACCGATAAAGGTCTTTGTCTTCTCAATAGCTCAAGCAAAAAGTTAACTTCTTATGGACTTAAAGATGGTATCATTGGTCGGGAATTTATTGAACGTAGCTTCCTCAAAGCATCGGATAACACATTTTATTTTGGTAGTGTAGATGGCATCTATAGTTTTAAACCTGATGCCTTCCAAATTAATCCACACCCTCCTCAAGTAATCATCACGAATTATCACACAAACGACCACGTACTAAGTAACGAATCTCTCCATAAAAACAGTACGACCCCCGTATTGAAAAACCAAAGTATTGAATTAAACCATGATGCATCGTTTATTAGCTTTGACTTTGTGGCACTCAACTACACAAATACCATTAAAAATCAATATGCCTATATGCTAGATGGTTACGATGCTGACTGGAAATTCTGTGGTAATCAACGGTTGGCAACCTACACAAATCTTAATCCTGGAACTTACTTGTTCAAAGTTAAAGCATGTAATAATGACGGTATCTGGAATGAAAAAGGTGCATCTGTACAATTAGTTATTTTACCGCCCTGGTGGAAGAATACCCTTTTAGCTAAGGAACTAAATGTGATCCATAAAAATGCTTTTAAGTTGCTCCGGATGGTGAACCAACTAATGGATTACTCAAAAATAGATTCTGGCTCCATCCAATTCAAACCTGTTACGATGAATTTCATCGCGTTTTCCAAAGAAATAGTGGAGTCATTTAATATTCTGGCAGAAGACAAAGAAATCAATTTAAGCTATACAAGCTCATCAGACCATCTGATATGTACATTTGATCCGGAAATGATGGATAAAATTATCTACAACATTTTATCCAATGCCCTCAAATACACTCCCCGTAAAGGCACTATTTCAGTTAATGTGAATCACAAAAACAACAACATAGAAATAATGGTAAAGGATTCCGGGAAAGGAATTCCTGGTGATCAACAAACGCGGATATTTGAACGCTTTTACCAACTGGAAGACGATACATCCCAAGGAACAGGTATTGGTCTATCACTTGTAAAGAGCCTTGCTGAACAACACAGTGGACAAGTAAAAGTAGAAAGCAGCCTCCAACAAGGAAGTGTTTTTACAGTATCATTCCCGGCTAATTTACAAGCTCAAACAACAACATCTGCTGTAAGCAGTCAAAATCAATGGCCAGTTTCTACAATCCACCAAAAACCCACTCATCACTACAGTCAGCTTTTGGAACCCGATGAATCGGAAAGCAAAAAAAACTATACCGTTCTTTTGGTTGAAGATAATGAAGATTTAAGACAGTTTTTAGTTGAATTACTTCAAGACGAATATCAAATATTAGAAGCTGAAAATGGACAAATCGCATTTGAAATAGCCAAAGCGCATCTTCCTGATGTCATCATCTCAGACATCCTCATGCCCCAAATGAATGGAATACAATTCTGTCATAATATTAAACAGGATATTCACACTTGCCACATTCCATTCATTATGCTTACAGCACTATCTTCAAAAGAAAAGCAAATAGAAGGTCTACAAAAAGGAGCAGATGATTATTTAAGCAAGCCTTTTCATCCTGATGTATTAAAAATAAAAGTAAACAATGCCATTCAGGCTCGTCTTCATTTAATCCGACAATACAAAACTGAACAGGCAATAAAACCGACTCATATTGTAAAGAATAATAAAGATGAGGTATTTTTACTCAACACCATTAAAGCCATAAAAAACAACATGGCAGATCCTCACCTGAAGGTGGAAATATTACTCAAAGAAATAGGGATGAGCCGCAGCCCTTTTTTCAGAAAACTGAAAGCGCTGACAGGCTCAACCCCCAATGATTTCATACGAACCATCCGCTTAAAACAGGCGGCTCATAACTTGATCGAAAGTGACAAAAACATTTCTGAAGTAGCCTTTGAGGTAGGCTTCTCTTCTCCTAAATATTTTAGAGAGTGTTTTAAAAAACAATTTGGCGTCTCGCCTAGTGAGTACATTAAGAATAAAACTCCTCTCTTGCAATGACAAATGAGCATCAACCTCAGTCCTACATAAAATTCAGTTCAAAATCACTTATCCTCAATTATTGAGTGCTAATTTCAATCATTTGATAGGCAATCAGATTCTTGATTACCATCAGCCCTACAAACCAATGAAAGATGGTTTGCTTACATAATGGATAGATGAATTGATTTACAATTATTCTTTTCACTATTATAATCAAAAATGGTACGTTGCTTCAAGTCGATCGGTTTGAAACTAACTTGAAAACTGTAATTTCTGTCATTTAAAACATGTTCAGGTAAAACACCCGGACCACAAGTGGCAGTTCCCAAACCGGCTTGTTGGTGATCCACATTTAAGGTGATAAACTTGGACTCATCAAGCTCATTGTTATGACGGGCACGATCTATAATTTCATCAGCATATGGATAAGCACCGAAATTAAGCGCATCGTCTCCCCTAACTAAGTATTTTAGAAAATGCTTCAAGAAAGAATTGGGAGTATGAAAAAGTAGTCTAAAATACGGATTTCACTCTGTCCTGAAAAACGTAAGCATGTTTTTCACACCCATCACACCTCCTTATTTTCTAGCGGCTTGTCGGGCTTTAAAATTCTATGATTAATACTCCTTCATATATTGAGTTTTTGCACCCCCCTTCGTTACTTTACATATTATCCCATTGCAAGATTGAACATTCTTTTAAGATTGTATGCTAACTATTAAGAGTACGATCAGATATAAAAGTGATGATTTCGCCTTTGAGTTTTAATACTTTTATAGCTTCCCGATATTGAAAACGGAGTACTCACACAGATCCTACATATAACATAATCTTATCAAAGCAAAAAATTCTAGTTTGACTTTTGTCCACTCAATTTTCAGATAGGTCCGGTGGGTTACTGAGTTACTTCCTCCGGCTTGATTATATTATTCATTAAAGCATAAACGGTTAATCCCGCAATGGTTTTAATACCTAATTTATCGGTAATATTTTTTCGATGTGTAATGACTGTATTTATACTAATGTACAATTTGTCGCCAATCTCTTTATTGGTCATCCCCAAAGCCACTGTCTTTAATATCTCAATTTCACGTTCACTTAACAATTGCTTATCTGACACATCTGTTTCATCCACATCATCCGGCTCGTAAAAAAAATCCTGAAATCGTTCCAGGATCTCCTTCTGCGAATGTGAGCTACCTACACAATACCGGAGATTGGTGTTTCCCTCTGTGCAGTTACACATCACCATCACCTTACATTCAGGACAGTATTCGCGAAGATTAGCTGTCAACTTATCCGAAGAAGTTTTCATTAAATCATCAGTAACAAGCACTCTTACCCCTAATTCGCGTTTATTCTTCAGTAAAGATATGAGTGCTTTTCCTGTATCAGCTTCATCTACCTGCGGATCAATACCAATAACACTCAGCAGCGTTTTAACTCCCAACCGGTAGAACAAGTGACGGGCAGCAATAATCACATGGATATTAGAATCAATTTGCTTAACCAATTTGCAATGCTTTTTTTTCCAACAATTTAACTTTAGGCACTAAAACACGTTCTTCTATTCGTGAATGATCCTGCAGATCATTTTCCATCCGGAATAACTCCATTAATAAGTTTTGACACAAATCCTGCGGCTTAACCGGTGGTAAAAATTTCATGATCAAATTTTTTAAATCAGTTATTTTTTCTTCCACACCCCCATGATTACGCTCATATCTTTCTATGGGCTCATTTTTCAACTTCTTCAAAAGTTCAGGCGAAACATATTGGCTTGCACAGGCTTTTTCCAATGCATGCACATAGGGAAATACTTCCTTTTCTTCCTTTTCAAAATGTCTTTCCAATTCTATTTTGTATTCCTTAAAAAAGGAGCGGAATAGTTCCATATTCATCCCATTAGACTCATAGACTTGCTGTGACAATGTATCAATCATCGCCTCAATTTCTTTGACTTTTATAGTGAGATAAAATTGATGCGTATTGGAGAGATATTGAATAATCAATTGCGAGGAAAAGTTCTGAAGTTGATCTTTCGGAAAGTAATCGCTGTTGTGATAAGAATTAATAATTTCCAAAAAGAAATCTGTATCGATACCAGTTGCTTCGCAAATTTCGGTGACATTTTTATTGCCAAAACCCATATTAATACCAAATCTCCCGATTATGGGGATTAGTCTATAATCCAAATGAATGAGATCAGCCATTCGCATTTTGGCAGTTATAGGCAAATGTTTATTAACACTACTTACCATTATTTACTCTTTTCTGTTTTCATCCAATCCGTAATAATGAACGGTTCATTGTATACAAATACTCGTATACGCTTACAACAAAGATAGGAAGTTTATCCCGCAAAAATTATCATAACATATAGTGATTTTTCATCATGCTGTACGATTGATTCAGTTTTAAAAGGACCACTTGAATTTAAGCACTAAACAGCACCCAAAAATAAAAAATCACAATAAATGAGGATTGTATAGTTGACAATGAATAAGCTACTTTGCAAAAGTGAACAGCG
>JAEINY010000275.1 GCA_016342595.1 Marinilabiliaceae bacterium | reverse complement strand
TATAATCGCGAAATCAAAATGTGCACTTTTTCAAATCGAAATGTACATAAAAAATAAAAGGTGGCTAACTCTTTAACCACCTTTTAAATCCATTTTAAACCGCTTTTATTTGTAATCAAATGAGGCGTACTCCTCAACCTGTTTGACTCTGCGTACATATCCGCTATCAATTGCCTTTAAGGCTCTCTCCAAGGCTCTCAGCATTCCCGGAATAATATGGTTGCTATAGAAATCTCTAGGCCGTAATTCATGCTTAATTTTAACTATTTCACTCTCGCATATATCACCGCTATCTACCTTACCGTCATTAGCCCAAAACCAGGTAGCCGCTGTTAACGGTTCGTTTCTTTTATAGGCATACTTTATTGCCGCCGCACCGCGCCCGTAGGGCAATGGTGAAGGGTGGAATATTAAAGTGCCAAGACTTGGCCGTGATAGTTCTGAGTAAGGCGTAATTTTAGTTAATAAAGGTGCAACCTGTAAATCACAGTTACTATCGTCAGTTAAGGTGTGGCCAAGGCCTATTATTAGTTCAGAGACCTTTTTATAGGCCTCTGATGTAATATCTCCAAGTAATTTAATTCTCATGTCCAGTATATTTGAATGATTGAACGGCTCTGAAATGTCCCCCGAAGCCGCCCATGCTTTTTTTCATTTTGCCAGTTTTTTCAATAGATGCTGCGCTTCGTCTCTTATTAGAGCCATATAGCATTGCTCCCGTTTGCTTCCAACCTCTTGCATGCCTTAGGTAGCCGCACAGTTGCGGGTGTGACGTATGAAAGAATGTTGGGTATTTATGCCCTTTTCTGCCGTTACCGTCAAGGTGGTATTGCATAACAGCATTTAGAAATTTAGTACCAACACCGGCTCCCTGCCATTCGGGCATAACCACCAAACGAGTTGCTCTGTAAGCATTAGCCGTAAATAACGGGCATACGGCAGCATGGCAAACTAACTCACCATTTACGGTTCCAATAAAGTACTCCGCGCATGGCGGGTGCGGAAGGTCTAAATAGTAATGCTCTTTAAAGAACTTCCAGTAACTTCCGTTGACCTTCCAAATGTCGAGTTGGATAGAAGGCCGTTTTTGGACTTTTTTTTTACTTCACCTGTCCGTGTATCATATACCCAGTCAGGTTGCAGCCATTCAATGATATCATAATGGCAGGAAAGTAAAACCACCTGTTTTTCCTTATTCCGTCTCCATGACTTACTAAAGGCCGATGCGCCAATTTGTGCAATCTGTCTATCGATAACAGAGGTAAACTCATCAATAACCGAACGATCGGGAGCATCACAAATCAAACGTGCGAGGCCTGCCCTAAACTTTTCGCCATTTGATAAGACCCCAAACGGTCTTAGCCAGGCAGGCACATCACCGAGGCCTACAGCGGATAGCGCGCCTGTTACCTTTTTAAAATCATCATTTGGTGCAATGCAATCTATGATTGGCTGGTCATTATTCCATCCGGCATATAAATCATGAATATCAACATCGCCCCAAATTTGGGCGCCCAGTGATGTTTTACCCGATCCGCTGGGGCCGACAATTAATCCAATTTGCCAGTCATTACCCTCCGCCGGTATTTCTGCAATATGCTCCCATTCGTGCCCATTTTCAGCATTAAATAAGCTCTTAACCTTATTTGCCCTATAGCTATCAAAGTTTCTGCCGGTGTGTTTTATATTAATTTTCATACACTTACTACTTTTAAATCGTTATATCCTTCCTCTTTCAACTTCTCAAACACTTTCTTTTGTTCCTCCTCGCTACTACATTTCACGATTACAGCATGCTGTTCTTTGTACTTAAATTCTTTCTTCATCACTTATTTAAAACGTATTTAATCACTGTTTAAAATTCTCTTTAACTATATTTGCGCCCTCTCTGAAAATAAATACAAAAGGTGCGCGTACACCGTCCAAAGGCATTTGCCTCCGGCGTGGTGTACGCGCACCTTTGTTGTTAGTAGAAGGTCAGAGAGCTACTAACAGAGTCGGAGGCTCTTTTACCTCCTTTTTTTATCTTCTATGGAAACTTACTATTTATTGCATTTTGACAATCGACTGCTGTCCAGGTACCTGTGCATTCAAATTCGTGGGGCCCAGGAAAGTTTGTATCAACGATGGTGATTAGTGCTTTATTGATTGTCCAGTCATATTCCACCTTGCATATGGTTTTATCTATGCCATAAGCAAGCCATTGGTCATAAGAATCATGAGTATCAAAAACATAATCGAATGAATAACCGGTAATGTATTGCTCAAATGCATAAAGCACCTTATATGATTTGCCTTGTTGAATAATATCAATGAAAGCGCCTTTAACAATCTCATCAAAATTATCCGTATTAAAACTCATTGAGGATATAACGCCAATTTTTACCATATTTTAAAAAGGTTAGTATTTGCATAATCGAGTTGTTCCTGTAAAGTCCCAGCTGGTAGATTCTCTATTGTCCCATGTTCGCCACTTATTACATCTTCTATACCAACCTTATTATTTCCTCCAACATTTAAGATTTTTGCTTGAGTAAGTGGATAATAATTTATTAATCCCAGTTTATTTAAAAATTCATTTCCAAGGTGATTATTATCTCTATAAACAGCTTCATTAATTGTTAACACTCGATCAAATATGAATAATCCATTTAACATTTGATAATTAGTAGCATTGCCCGATGACAATAGTAAAATAGTATTAATGGTACTTGTCAATCCACCAGTTCCAATGTTTGTAAAAGTCGTTTGATTAAAGAAACTACCTTGATTTCCATCAAAGTTTATGCAAGCTAATCCATTTGATAATGGCTTTGGTACTGAAATATTACCATTCCAATAAGCATTATGATTTTCTGCAAAAGAAAAAGAAAATCTGAGGTTATTATCACCCAAGTCAGTCGTGAAAAAGGTATAGGTATAGGTGCTACTACCTATTCTTTTTCCAAAGAAGCCTACTGAAAAGGCAGTGTTAATTGGGATCTGCTTTGAGATACTGACATATTCACCATTTAAGTTGTAAGATTTCCACCCTTTCCCAAAATTGTAATTCTGCTTCAACACCTTCCCTGATTGTTGAGCTCTCATAATTTTGCCATTAACACCGTTTTGCTTTAATATCTTAGTCATATCAATTCATTTTTGCCCAACGGCCGTTCATGTTGCGTTTGTACCAGGCATTGTTAGCTAAATCCCACCATTCCTGCCCTTGTTCTGCGGTTTCATTAGCACCATCGCTGCTTTCATCGTACATGCCGTTTGTTGCAAAGTCATGAGCTGCAAGGTTAGACGTGAGTGTAGGATGCGAACTTATCGTTATTTCCAAATCTGCTGTTGATGGTGGCCCTATTCGTGACCAGCCATTATTTTTGTCGATACACAAAAAGAGATAACCACCTGTATTTTTACGGTACCAGGTCCCTTTCTTACTTTTCTGCGTGATCTGTTTAAAACCGGCACTACTCCAACCAATTTCGGTTTCCAATTCTGCAATAATGGCATCATCATGCACGACTCCTGGCGTTAAAGAATCCTGCCCACGGTTACGAACCCAAGTTGCACTTCCATTGGAAGCATCAGTGCCGTTGTTATGAGATATGCAAAGAAAAAAATCACTACCGATTCGGTACTCTTGGCTATTCTCACCCAATGCTCCTGTGCGGTTATTTCCGGTGATGGTAATCTGATCACCATCCCAAAGCGGATTGGTTTCATCGAGCAGTGCAGTCAAGCCAGGTGCGCCCAGTTTATCTAATTGGGCAATGGCACCTCCCATGATAGAGGAGCCATCGGATGCTTTTTCGGCAAGAACGATTTTCTTTTCACCTACATTGATATCGGTCATGTCAATTGATGCCAACTGTAATATCTGATCAAATGTAAAAGCAGTATATCCAATTAAAGTTCCATCAGCAGACACAACAGGCATTTTGTTGGCATTATTAGCATCCGGCTTAATGGTTGATAAAGTGTGCTCATGGTTTGCATTTGATTTACTTACTAAACCTTGATAAACACCGTCACTACTAACCGGGTTATTACTTCCTTCTGTGGGTGTATCATCAACCGCAATTGGTGTTTGATTACTGCCTGAATCTTTCCAGGCATTGGTATCAGAATCCCAAGCCCAAAAAGTATCGGTTGTTCCGACAATAGCATACCAACCGTTTTCGCCAACAGGATGATTAGTAGTTAATGCCGCTTCTGTTTCAAACCATCCTTTATCATTTGGATTTGCTCCCGGCTTATTATGCAACAAATTCAACGCCTCACGCAAATCAACCACATCATCAATAGTAATCTCCCCGATAGTATACCCTTGATAAGCCCAATGCCCCGGGTGCGTCTCCGGATTCTCACCTGCCGGTGCATTTTCGGTGAGGCGGTAGAAGCCTTCTACCTGAAACTGGGGTTCGGCACTATCGGCATTGCTAAAGCTGACATACTCCGCCCGGGCAGCATCAAATACATAAGCCGCGGCCGGATTATATGGCCCCACCTGATCAGGATCCACCGTATCCTTTTTATCCACCTTGGCATCCAGAAGCCCTTGCAAGCCGTCAATTGAGGCCGATGGTATTGGTTCATCCTTATGCCAGAATGAATCCAGCCAGTCCCAAAACTGCTGCTGGGTGGGCTTAAGACCGCGCCGGAACCATTCTTTTAGTGTATTTATAGGTGTTAGTGCCATTTAAAAAGCTGTTTGATAATGTGTGAATTCCCAGTCTGTACCTGTCCATACGAATGAGGCCGCATGCTTCACAGATAGTTGTATTACGCCGCCTAAATCCGTATTTGTAGATTCAATATAAAGCGCAACGGTGGAGCCGAGTTTTGCTTTTACGGTTAGCTGCTGCCCTGCAAAAAGGCTAGGGTTATCCGCCGCATTAGGCAGATAAATAACATCACTTGCTGCTGATGTTGTAAGTATACTAATTGTATTAGCATTTACATTTAGCAAAGCACCTGATCCAACACCCGGGCCCCCAACATTAGTTTGTGATGACCGCGTAGGTTTAGTCGCTTGTAAAGCCTCCGGCAATCCGTCTATCAGGCTCATGGAATGCGAAGCCGGGTGGCTATAGTTATTTGCATTAACTGCAATACCTGCCAGCTTAGTCCCTTCAGCATCTGTCATGAGCCTTTTACCCGCTTCGGCAGCCACTTTACCCGCCAGTGCGTCGATCAGCCCGTCGATCATATTCATAGGATGTGAAGCCGGGTGGTTATAGTTATTTGCATTGGCCGGGATGCCCGCCAATTTAGTCCCTTCTGCATCGGTCATTAAGCGGTGCCCGGCTACTGCATTTACTTTTTGTTGCAGGTTGACCATCGGGCTGATGTCTGCCCATGCCACATTCTCATCCGGATTGGCACTCGTGCCAAATTCGGCATGATAAGATACCTGTTCGCGCGTTCCCGTATCAACAGTCACCGGGGCCACTGTTTTCACAATGCGCACATTGGTGGTGACGGAACCGCCGGTGAACGGCATCAAAATACCTTTCAATACCATGTACCCGGCCGATACACTGGAACCGGTGACAGTGCATCCGGAGACAATGTAATTATCGCCACCCAGGGCACTCAATTGCTCAAGCATACCATAGGCCGCCTGCATAAATGCCAGTACATTGGTGGTCATGGGGAAATCGCGCCTGTTCTCTAATGTCAGTTTATCCATTGTTATATTGTATTTACTACCACATCATATCGTTTACCGGCCAGCTTGTAATAATCCACCAGGGCATGGAGCCGGTATAAATCCGCCTGACTGAATAAATAGGGTATGTTAACTATAAAATCATAACTGCCGCCAAAGTAAGCACTGTCATTATGCATGATAAAGGCACCCGGTGAGTCGTCATGTAATACTAAGGTATTCACATCGCTGTCGCGGTGGATCAGTGTGATTACATCACCACCGGCATCGCTGATAAAGATGCGGCGAAGGGATGGGTCAAAGGCATCGTTTAACGCGCCCTCCAGGTAACACACCTGACCGTTATGGCTAAGCTTATAAAGATTATCGGTGCGGTAGGCAGTGAACCGGTTGTAAACCGCCACAATGGGTGACACCAGTGCCTTCAGCCAGTTCACATTAAAACCTGTTCGCAGTACTTTTGGTACCAGCCACACCACCACCGTATTGAAATCAACCCCGAACATTGGCAATGAAATTGAGTGTTAAATCCTCATCGGCAATGGTGAGATAGCCCGCATTGGGCACTACCTTTCCCTGCACCGCTGCCCAATCGTTTTGGGCATATTTGGTTTCTACCGAAAGTATCTCCGGGATATCAATCCCTTGCGTGTTCTGAAGCGCATCTACCAGTTTGGCCGGGATAAACTCACCGTTAAACGGTAATGTTTTGATGAAGGATTGAATGGTGTCCTTTGCCGGTGTTTGACTGGAGTCACTGATCAGGGTACCGTCGGCATTCAATACCAACGGGTCGTAATAAATATCCATCACCAGGCGCAGGCTGTCCCCCACATCACTGACCACGATTATCTTTACCCCGGCATCCTTAACCCGGAAGATATATTGGGTAAAAGGTGTCAGCTCGTTGGGACCGGCAGTGCTTAAGGGTGCCAGTTCACCATTATTATCTTTGGCTACCTTCATGATCAGCGTGCCGTTAATCTCATCCACAGCAGCATACTTTACGATACGCGCGTCGGGATCATCACTTTCATAATAATCTTTGTCCATAACCAATGCATGGCCATATTGAAAGGCTTTGGCTATTTGGGAATACCATTGCAGGTTATGCGTTTTTTGCGTCGCCAGGGTGGTATTCACCTCCAGCTGATGCTCATCAAAGAGCTTTTCAAGCATCCAGATAGAGACCGCTACCACATAGGTCGTCAATCGCCACCGTGCCGTTTTACTCGTACTGTTCAGCCGTGTGTTCAGCGTTTCATCACCTTGAATGGTGTTAATAATGCCTTGTTGTATGTCTGCGATATCTCGTGCCATATAAACAAATTACTTCCTCTTTTTCGCCCCTTTTTCAGGGGAGATGCCGAAGGCAGAGGGGTTATTTAGCTTCCAGCGGCTAGCCTCTGGCAGCTGGGTGTTTAGCTCACTTCAAAATCATATTCAATTGCCCAGAAGTCGATTCCTTCAGGTTTCAGCTCGTTGGATTCTTCAGGCGACAGGCCCGTAGCCGGTTTAATGTTCCGGCCTTTGTAAAAACCAGCAATCAGTTTGTTGGCTACTTCCTTTCGGCTCCTGAGCACTTCACCGGCGCTTAGCTCCCCAGTCATTTCATGGCCGTTATCCTTTGCCAGGATAAACACACCTGATAAATCGCCATACACCTGAACAGCCAGGTCAAACATGTTTTGGGATGGCTCCACCGTTACCTCGTTGGGTAATTCAGTTGTTTGTAAGGAAATGCTTATTCCCTTGAG
>JAEINY010000274.1 GCA_016342595.1 Marinilabiliaceae bacterium | reverse complement strand
TGCGGGAAAACCGCACGTACGGTTTGACGAGGGGGCTACGGAGCAGGATAAGTCCTGCTCTGTACTCTACTCTACTGCTTTCTTCGTGCAGCTTTGTGTAACTATTATTTTTTGAACGCACTACTAACATTGGTCTTCTCATAGGTTAGTTTTTAGGTTATATTCATCTGGTTTTTAGCAAAGATATGATTTTATCAATAATGGCTACCCAACTTGCCTATGCATTTAATGCTTGCAAAAAAAGGGTGTTACAAAACTTGCAACACCCTCTTACTTATTTGTTTTTCAGTATTTCCTACTCTTTTATTCCAGCCAGTTTAAACACAAAAGCGTATTCCAGGGAATATTCTTTTAGACGCTCGAAACGACCGGAAGCACCTCCATGGCCAAAATCCATGTTAGTATGCAGCAATACCAGCTTATTATCTGTTTTCATCGCCCGCAGTTTAGCTACCCATTTAGCCGGTTCCCAATATTGCACTTGAGAATCGTGATAGCCCGTAGTCACTAATAAATTTGGATAAGCCTTCGCCTCTACATTATCGTAGGGGGAATAACTCAAAATATAGTCGTAATACTCTTTCTCATTGGGATTACCCCACTCATCGTATTCACCGGTAGTTAGAGGTATCGTTTCATCTAACATCGTTGTAATAACATCTACGAAAGGCACTGCTGCAATCATACCATTATAAATTTCCGGTTTCATATTGGCCACTGCTCCCATTAACAAACCACCGGCACTGCCGCCTGAAGCAAAGGTTTTTTCCGGTGATGAATAGCCATTTTCCTGCATGTACTCGGTACAGGCAATGAAATCAGTAAATGTGTTTTTCTTTTTCAATTTTTTACCATCTTCATACCAATAACGCCCCAATTCCTGACCACCACGAATGTGTGCTAAAGCATACACAAAACCACGATCCAGTAAACTCAATCGCACACTGCTGAAATAGGGATCCATCGAACTACCATATGAGCCATAGGCATACACCATCATCGGATTGGTCCCATCCTTTTTAAACAGTTCTTTCTTATACACAATGGAAATCGGAATTTTGGTCCCATCTTCTGCTGTTGCCCATAAGCGATCGGTCTGGTAATCATCTGAATCGAATTCACCCAACACCTCTTGTTGTTTCATTAGGGTTTTAGCACGCGTATTCATATTGTAATCAAAAGTTGAGTTAGGTGTGGTCATGGAACCATAGCCAAAACGCAAAACTTCCGAATTAAACTCTCGATTGGTGCTGATGTAAGCCATGTAAGTCGCTTCACCAAAATCCAGGTAATGTTCTTCTTTCGTCGACTGGTTGATGACACGAAGCTGTGTTAAGCCCAACTTTCGCTCCTGAACCACCATAAAATCGTCAAATAGTTCGAATCCTTCCAATAACACATCCTCGCGATGCGCAATTAGCTCTTTCCAGTTTTCAATGCCGGTTTTGTTTTCGGGTGTTTCCATGAAGCGAAAGTTTTTCGCTTCATGGTTGGTGCTCACAATGAACTTATCTCCATAATGATCAATATCGTATAACATATCTTCATGGCGTGGTTCAAAGACCTTGAATTGACCGGATGGATTATCCGCTTCCAAAATCTGATATTCGGTCGCCATGGTCGCAGAACTACCAATCACCATGTATTTACTTGATTTGGTTTTATACACCCAACATCCAAAAGTAGCATCGGTTTCTTCAAAAACTTCCACAGGCGCTTTATCACCTATTGAAAAACGATGTATTTTATTGGATCTCAAAGTCTCGTCCTTGGTGGAATAAAAAACGGTTTTGTTATCATTGGCCCAGGACACACCACCTGACGTATTCCCTATTTGATCCGAAAACACTTCGCCTGATTTGAGGTCTTTAAAATAAACGGTGTATTTGCGGCGAGATACCGTATCCACTGTATAAGCCAACAACTGATTATTGGAGCTCACTGAATAATCACCTACCTGATAATAAGCATAGCCTTTGGCCATCTCATTTACATTCAGCAAAATCTCTTCTTCGGCCTCCAGGCTGCCTTTTTTACGACAATGAATTGGGTATTCTTTCCCTTCTTCATATCGGGAATAGTAATAGTATCCGTTTTCAAGATAGGGAACTGAATTATCCGTTTGTTTGATCCGTCCCAACATCTCGTCATACAAATTGGCCTGAAACTGTTCCGTCTCCTGCATCGAAGCCTGGGTATAATCATTTTCGGCATTCAAATAGTTCAGAACATCTTCTGTATCTCTGTTTTTCATCCAGAAATAATTATCCACACGCGTATGACCATGTTTGGTCAACTCAGTGGGTTCAATTTTAGCAACAGGAGCAGCGATCTCTTTTTTAGGAGAATCACAACTGGTGATCGCTGATACTCCGGCAATACATCCAAGTGCCATAAACAAATTATTCTTCATTTCAATTGGTATTTGAGTTTAGTTGATATGAATTTATGATAAACGAATATACTGAAAAATTGTTTAATTGTTTATTTTAAGCCTGAGTTGCACATAATAAGAGGAAGTTGGCTTACATCAGTGATTATTTTTAAAAATCGCAAATACTTAAATAAAATGTGAGATCTAAAATATAGATAAGGTAATACATACGAAAAGAGGAAGCCTGATGACCTCCCCTATTTCTTAATTTTATACTTTTAATCTCAATATGAATCTCCCTAATGCATCACTATATAATCTATTTCAGTAGTCGATACTGTTGGTGATTGACCCTTCTTTAACTTTTGAACTACCAATTTAGCAACTGCTTCAGCCTTCTTTTTACTTTTAAATGGCTGGTTTCCATCAATTGATGGGATAAAATCCTGATGAATAAACACTTTCCCATTTTGAGTGATCTCATATCCATATCCTTTATTGACTGATATCACCTGATAGTTAAAGCCCTTATTGCCTGATGCCATAGCCAGACACAACAAACTTATCAAACCAACCGTTGCCAGTATGGCACTTAGCCGTTGTCTTTGACTTCTTTTCAGCTTTAAATTAGTCATTTTCATCTTCTTCAGCATTTGGATCAAAAGTCCATACATCATCGAAATAATAACCTGAACTGCGCCCGGTGGTCACAAATGGTTTATCATCTACCACAAATGCAACTGCTTCGTAGCGAGGCGATCCTTCAAATTTAGTGCGCTCTTCCCAGGTATCATTCACCGGGTTATATTCCCAGGTACGGGCATCGGGATAACCAGGGCCGCCGGTAGTCACATAACCCAAACCGTTAATGCTGAAGGCAACTCCGTTGATCCCTACAATTTCATAGTCATCATCGTAACTTTCATCTTCATTGGCATCTTTGCCGATTTCCCGTTTCTCCGTCCAGGTATCGGCCACGGGATCATATTCCCAAAAATCACCCAGATAATTACCATTATCCGTTCCGGTCACCACATATCCCTTGTCACCAATCACAAAAGCAACAGCATCTCTACGTTTTTTACCACCTATGCTTACCCGTTGCTCCCAGGTGTCAGTGGCAGGTATGTATTCCCAAAAATCCTTGAGCAGGTTGCCATCATATCCCGAACCGACATATCCCCGATCATTGATACTAAACGCAATGGAACCATAGCGGCCTGAGCCAGGAAAATCCGCTTTCTGATTCCACGCATTACCAACCGGATCATACTCCCATAAATCCTTGAGTTTGTTTTCACCATCATAGCCCGTTGTTACATATCCTTTGCCGGCAGCTCCAAAGGCCACTGCACCATTACGTGCTACAGCGGGTAAACTCTGCACTTGAGTCCAATAGTCTTTTTGCGGATCATATTTCCAAAAGTCATTGAGGCGCTCATCTTCCTCACCATCATAGCCGGTTCCTACAAAAGCATAATCCCCAATTGTAAAAGCGATTGCATCACTGCGTGGATAACCTTCAAATGCCCCTAACTCGATCCAGTTACCAAATAAATCCTCATCGTCGTCACTACTACTACACGATACCAGGCCCATTGTAAATAAGAAGAAAAGCAGATACCAGTTTATTTTCGTCATAATTATCAGTTTAAAATTTTCCCAAAACTAATGGGCCGTTCATCGTGCAATAAATTAAATCAATGAAAAAGCATTCTTCCCACATCAACGTCTTTTATGCTTCAATCAAAGGAAAAACAGACGTCTGCTGCATCCCATTATCATTTGATTGAAACAGAATCCCCTTTCATTGATGCGCCAAATGGATTGATAGAATAGATTTAGGAGGCTCAGCTTCTCCGGCTTTATTTGCAGCTTGATAAATGGAAAAAAACGCTACACCTTGTCAGGTATACAACCATTTTTTCCATCCAGTCATCCATGGATGATACATGTTAAATAGTAAAGCCATACAATTTCATATGACAAACCATTTTCTGCATTATATCAAAGTAAGAAGCCTGTTTATAGGCCTCTATTTTAGTGTGCTTCTGACTTCCGGTTGTTCTGACGGAGCGCTTGACTTAGGTGATAGCTTTGTCAGCACACCCACTTACACAGCATTAATTGATTCGGTATCCATCTCATTATCGACAATCCGGGCGGATTCAGTGGCGACCTCCGGCACCGAAACCGGATTGGTGGGGTATTATCAACACCCTTCATTGGGGGGCCAGGAAGCTGTCAGCTATTTCTCTATCTCACCGTCTGAAGATTTCACCTGGGATACCAAAAAGGATGTGTTTGATTCCATCACATTTGTGGTTCATCCCAGCGGTTATTCCATTGGTGATACCACTTCGACCTTCCACCTCCAGGTACATCAATTGAGTGAGGAAATTGAAAAACACGATGATGGTAAATTGTATAATGTCAGCCATTTTGGATACGATGAAAATAAGGTCTTGGGAAAGAAATCATTTAATCCCTTTCCCAAACGTAAAAAGAAACTGGAAGTGAAATTGGATGATGCCTTAGCCCAATCCATCATTGATTTCATGGTTACAAACCATGATCACTCTGATAAAACAACCTTGTTTCGGGAAGCATACAAAGGCTTTGCCCTGACTTGTGATACCAACCTGACGCGTTCAGTATTAGGCTTATCTGCCACTGATGAACTGGCTTCTATCCGCTTATATTCGCACCAGGTGGGGATCGAAATGGAAGAGAAGGAACGAAACTTTTTATTGGAATCCAGCACAAAACAGTTTACACAAATCATCAATCATAACCCAAATACCATCTACAATTCCCTTGAAAACGGCAAAGATAAATTGAATGAATCCGCCACTAATGCCTCCAGTTTGTTGCAAAGTGGTAGTGGTTATATGGTACGCGTTGACTTTCCATATTTGAATAACCTGCTGGAAATAAAATCTGAAGGACGCATTGTGAAGGCCGAATTGATTATCCGTCCACTAATAGGGACTTTTAAACATTACGAATTACCGCCCACCTTATACCTGGCAGAAGTTAACAAAGTCAATAACATTGAGCGGTATTTCACCGATGCGGATGGCAATCCGATTGCTGCGATGCTGGTCGTTGATAAAATGTATAATGAAACAACCTGTTATAAATACGATGTCACCAGTTACCTGAATTACCGCATTACAGAACCCATCATCGATTCTCAAACCGGTTTAATGATTGTTTTGCCAGATGACCTAAACAATAAATCATTGGATCATGTCACCTTTGGTGGTCACACCAATGTACAAAGCCAATCGGAATTGCATATATATTACTATTATTATGATACAGAATAAATTCTTAGCGTACCTGATCGTATGGTCGCTCTTTCTTGTCCCTTTACAATCGATGGCTCAAAGTAGCACAGCTTCTCCCTACTCCATGTATGGCATAGGAATGCTCAACATGAAAGGAGATGTTATTAATGCAGGTATGGGGCATACGGGTGTAGCCATGAAATCACAGGGTTATTTGAATACACTGAATCCAGCATCGTATAGTGCCATAGACAGTTTAAGCTTTCTATTTAATGTGCAGGCCTCCGGATCCTTTGGATATTATGAAACGAACAGTCAATCTCAGACAAATTTCGCAGCGAATATAGATGGCCTTTCATTTGGTTTTAAAGTCAGTGATAATTGGGGTATGAACATTGGTTTTGCTCCTTATTCCACCATTGGCTATACCATCCAAAGCGAGAAGTATTTCATTGGAACCGAAAATACCTATCCGGTCGAATATACCGGTGAAGGCGGATTAACCCAGGTGTATTGGGGGAATGGCATTCAATTGTTCAAAGGATTCTCCCTGGGTGTAAATCTATCTTTTGTGTGGGGATCAATTGAAAATATTGAAACGTCTTATTACCCTATAATCACAGGGGAAACCATTCACAACCGAAAATCACACCATGTGAATAACCTCTATCTGGAGTATGGCTTTCAATACCATCTCCCCATTCAGAAAAACACACTTTCCTTTGGAGCCGTCATTAATACGGAAACAAATATGAATACGACCTACGAGCATTCCATCTCTACGGATGGCGGGCAGGAGTATTTTTATGAATCTAAAAATGCGGATGACATGCTGATTCCAATGAAATATTCGACCGGTCTATCCTACCAAACCCATACCGGTTGGACCGCGGCTTTTGACTATCACCACAGTAAGTGGTCTTCGTTTGACGAGCCCATGACCACAGCCGAATATCAAAATACCAATAGTTATCACCTGGGATTTCAATATGCGCCACAGCGCATGGGGTATAAATCGATCTTCCGACGGATACAATACCGGGTTGGTGCTTTTTATTCAGATAATTACCTGACGCTAAATGGCGTTGATTTGGATGAAAAGGGATTTACAATGGGAATCACCATTCCTGTCAGGCAAAAAACGCTCTTAAACGTAGGTTATGAATTCAAACAGGCCGGTTCACTGGAAAATGGGTTGATACGTGAGACATACAACGGCATAAAAATAGGAGTCACCTTCAATGAATCCTGGTTTAGAAAGTCTCTTTTTCAATAATTCATTTATTATTCACAGGCTGACTAACAAGCTTTTAATTAGTCAGCCTGTGAATAGCATTCTGATATGCCGATAAACCCAAAGGTTTATCGGCTTTTTAGTGATTAT
Source organism: Marinilabiliaceae bacterium (assembly GCA_016342595.1). Classification (GTDB taxonomy): domain Bacteria; phylum Bacteroidota; class Bacteroidia; order Bacteroidales; family Marinilabiliaceae; genus JAEINY01. The sequence goes on along the minus strand of JAEINY010000274.1, from coordinate 384 downwards.
TACTATTGTCCGGAAACACCTCCTCTGTTCAATCCTCTCCGCGAAGGAGAGGAAGTGCTCACTTCGTTTAACTACAGGTAATCAAACTTAAAGTCCGTCAGGTGCGATGTATGATCAACAGCCGGTCCATAACTACCTGTCGGGCGGTCAGCCCTCAGGAAGGTAACGGTTCATCCACCGGGTTTCGCTCCGCTACACCCGGTGCTTTTACCCTACGGCCTTTCAGGCCTATGAAACGACCATATAAAAACAATGATTTCATTTTCAAACAGAAGAATCGTGAAATCGAAGGGAGTGAAAGGGTTTCATCATCCTACCTCCTTTCCAATGAAAGATTGTTTCGTGAAGTATAAAAGTGTTATCTAAGTCGCGGAGATATCTCCC
>JAEINY010000273.1 GCA_016342595.1 Marinilabiliaceae bacterium | reverse complement strand
CATACGCTATCTTTATAAATTTGGGGCAAAGATAATAATAATGAATCTACCCATCTTTTTTTAGAAAGAGCCAATTTATCTGTATGGGTAGGTGGATTCAGAGTGAAACTAAGTTCCGGGACCAACGGATCTCTTAACCTAACCGATATATTTGATGCAGATGAACTGGAAAGTAAAGTGAATGCGGGTTTAGAAAGAGTAGAAGATAATCAGCAGAAGCTTGATGAATGGTGGGACGGTCTTAGACCAGGAAGTTCATTACCAGGAGGGCAGGAGAATCCAATCAATAAGGCTAAATATGCTTTGGCAAATAAAGGACTTGAATCTGCTGCAAATGTATTGGTAGCAGTTGGTGATCCGGATGCCAGTGTTCAGTATTCATTAGATAAGAAACCAAAGAATATGTGGAACTTCATTGTAGGATCTCAATTTCAATTAAATAAAAGCTGGATGATACGTGGCGAAGTGGGCTTTTTAGGAGCGAGAACCCAGGTGATTACGGGGTTGCAATATAGGTTTGGATTGTAAAAAGAAAATTAAATAATACCCACACTAAAGCAGGTCATTAATAGATGAACTGCTTTTTTTGTGTGGCTTTGGGCGATTCCCCAAATAGGGATTTGTAATCACGACTAAAATGGCCCATGTGTAATAATCCATGTTTATGAGCAATGTCGCTCACCTTTACCGGGTCGTTGATTAGTTTTAATTCGGTGTGAATGTGATTGAGACGGATTTTTCTAATGTAATCAACTACGGTGGAATCAAAGTGTTTTTGAAAGGCGTTACGCAGGGAACGTTCTCCAATGCCTGCTGAATTACAAAGATCTGAATAGGTAATTTTTTCGCCCAAGTTATCATGTATGAAGCAGATGGCCTTTTTTAAGCTATTGATGGAGAAGTCATCATTACTCTTTTTTATCAATACATCATCTGATCCAATAATCAGACGGCCTATCTCTAACATTACACTTTCATCCAAGGCATCATTAAAACCATCAAACGGATCAAAGGGCATGCTGATACGGTTTGCTGCCACCAACATGTGACGAGCTAATAATCGCAATCGATTTAATATGGGTAGATTATTAAAAAAAATGCCGGAACTAATTTTGGATGGAAAATCGGCTTTAAATGTCGTTTCAAAAAACTGTCGGAAACATTCTTCATTAAAGGTGATGGCAATCATACCAGAACTTGTGGAGTAGCTTTCCTCTCCATCTTTAGACATGATGGAAAAGACATTGTTTTCCAGTGTCTTACCGGTGGTTTGAACAATGCCACTTTCTTCTTCGCAAAGGTTTAACATCATGTGGCCATCGGGGGCCTGTGTATATCCGGCCATTCTGCCGTTAAACCGTTGTATCCATATCTGAAGCGCCCCCAGGTTTAGTAATTTGAACTGAGCTTCTATCTGTCCTTTAGAAAGTTGGTAGTTGCGCTGGTTGAAAATGCCAGTTTTATAATTTAACATATCAAGATCCATCCGTCCGAAATCGGTAAAGGTGGCACTTTCACCAATTTGATATGTGAAATTTTTTTTCATTTAGGTCATTTTTGCCGAAATTGGATATTTTTTCTCTCAGCAACTACTTAACTTTGTCTCAAGATAATTTTGGATGGCGCTAAATTAGCTAAAACATTCAAAATAGTGTCTCGTCAAAAAAGTTTTAACATTTCTAAACGTAGAGGTTGATTTTTTTGATTGGTTAAGTAATTGATTGTTGGTAATTATCGATCAGGACCATTGACTGATTCCCTTTAGTTATATCTTATTGAATGCTGCATTCCTGCACTATTTTCCCGTTATAAATTCTTGCAGCATTCATCTTGTTCAACCTGATTGATCAATTACCCTTTCTTCAACCCCCGAAAAAAGGTGCTCTCCCGGGCACCTTTTTTTTATGCTCCGAAATCAAATTTATTGCTTAACTTGACAACATAAACTCATTACTTTTTTATGTTTCAGCGAATTTTTCTCCTGTTTTGTTTTTACTCTTTTTTCAGTTTTAGCCATGCTCAAGATTCAAGAAATGATGCCGTTTTTATTCACGTTATTGATTCTTTAATCGCTAAAGGACAGTATGCAACAGCTTTTGAAAAGCTTGATAAACAGGATCCCGTTAATAAAAATAACGGATTAGTCATTAAGAAATGTGAGTTAGCAATGAACTATTACCTCTCCAGTATGAAGTATCATGCTTTCTCATTTGTAAATTTAAGGGCGGATGAAACCATTGAAGAGTTAAGGAGTTATTCACATACCAATGTGCAAAAAATGATACCCTTTACAATAGATTCGGTTTTGTTGTCAGCAATAGAGCAGGAACCTGAAAATTATTGTTTGCATAAAACGTTAGGTGATTTCTATTATAAAGTATTTCTTGATTTTGGCGATCGTTGGTACCTCCCATCAGAAGAGTTATTGGAAAAAAGTAAGCAGTATTTTTTGATGGCTTATAAACATCGTGTTTATGATTATTATAGCTTGTATGCCCTCGGTTACTACCATACTTTATTTGAAAATTACCATGAGGCGCAGCAATGGTTTTTGCTTTCAATTAAAGAAAATCCGAATGAGCCATTGACAGCCTATAATCTGGCTGTAAGTTATTTATTTGACGGGCTTTTTAAAGAAGGGATTCAATATGCCCAACAAGCTTATGTGCAATATAATGATTCGCTAAAGAAAGGTGACGCGGCTCGAATTACTGGTATTTTATTGTTCAATAATCAGGAGTTTGATGAGGCCTTAAAGTATTTTACAGAAGCCAATGCCTTATCACCCGATTATCGGCCTAATCAATTGTATTTGTTGCGTTCTCTGTTGAACAGAAATATGGATGGCCAGGCATATAAACTGGCTCTGGAAGTACTCTTACCATCCTTGCATGATCCCGATATCCCCGATGAATATGTGGAACTATTTCAACAGCAGCAGAAGCAGGAATTACTGACCACTATTTTTAAGGACGTATTAAAAAAATATCCGAAAGATTATGAAGCGAAAGGAAATATTCGGTTTCATTATGGGAAGTTACTCTATAAAGAGGGGCATTCGGGGAAAGCTTTTAGGATGTTCAAAAAATCCCGAAAAGATTTTGAGATGGTTTTTCCAGCTGATCATCCTGTTTTTCAATCGCTGGATCAAATGATTCAACAATTATCTGACCATAAATAGATTTGAATGTAAAGTGTTGTTATAGGGTCGGCATTCGGTACGATGATTACATACATTTTCAGATTTTTTAAGATGGAACAATGAGAATCTTCTTGTAGATTTGGGGCGTAAATAATAGTTGAAAAGATGTCTTCATAACAGTTGAATCGTCGCTGTTCCATTGAAGTTTTAATTGGATCTTATGGCAAATGTATTGAATAGACTAAAATTCGCTCCTTTTTATTTGGTTTCGCTGATACCACTCCGCATATTGTATCTTTTTGCGGATATCGGTTTTGTTGTTATTTTTTATGTGTTCAGGTATCGGCGTAAAGTAGTACGAGATAATATTACGGGTTCTTTCCCTGAGAAAAGTGATAGGGAGTTAATTCAAATAGAAAGAGCATTTTATAAGCATTTTTGTGACCAGGTATTTGAGAATATGAAGTTTCTAACCATATCTCCGCAGAATGCCAAAAAACGATTTGTCGTCAAAAATCCCGAGCTTATTCAACGCTACTATGATCAGCAAAAGAGTGTCATCTCTTATACCGCTCACCTGGGTAATTGGGAGTGGCTTGCTGCTCTGCCTTTTTATGTGAAGCACCAGATGACCGCTTTTTATCAACCTCAAACAAGTTCTTATTTCGATCAGATAATAAAATTAGTGAGGGAGCGCTTTGGGGCCATCACCATTCAGTCAAAGCGTGGATATAAGTCCTTAATGGAGTTTGCGAAAAAAGATGTGTTGACCATTTCACTGATTATTGGAGATCAGGGCCCACATCCGAAAAGTAGCAGGTATTGGACAATGTTTTTAAATCGGGAAACAGGATTTATGTATGGGGCTGATCGAATTGCTCAAAAGAGTAATCAGGTGGTTGTATTTCCGGCGATTACAAAACCAAAACGAGGCTATTATGAGGTGGAGTTCATTGTGTTACAGGAAGAGTTGACGAACGTCAGGAAAGGGGAAATCATTGAAAAATATGCTAAAGCCTTGGAAAATGCCATTTACGCGGCACCTCACTTATGGTTGTGGACGCACAGGCGTTGGAAACGGCAACGTAGAGAAGAGGAAGTCATGGGACGTTAGTTGAATGTCTAAGTTGACTTTTTTTGGAACGTTTTAGTATGTATATGTTTACATCTTTTGTTTTTTTTCACTAAGTAAATCTTTTAGTTGGCATGTCTTATGTGGGTGTGAGACAAAATTAAACAGAATGAAAGATGAATGAAATGAAGAAACTAAGTTGGTGGGTTTGGTGTTGGTTTGTGATAGCTCTGATTCCAGTGATGTAAATCCGCAAGATATTTATCAAAGCTACCAATATGAGTATAATGTTCAAACCAATAAAACTAAAGTAAGAGTTGCTTTCCAAATAGGATCCTCAACGGGTGATTATCTTGAATTATCAGAACCTGCCTCTATTAAAGTTAACGGAGTGGATTTTGTGAATTATGTTAATATTGGGCTCTGTCATTACCATTTTAGGTTTGATGGACAGCAGGAGGTAGCCATTGAATTTAAGGACAATGATGGTTCTGTTTATGTAAATAATATTCATAAAGAAGTTATCGATCCCATTGAACTGGCCCCGGATATAAAATATGACGAAGGGACGGATTGGATTATTAATTTTTTGGGTGATCCATTGAAGAAGGATGAAAATATGCACGTTGTTTTGTATAATGATTTTGGAGTGAGTAGCTCACATTATCAATACAATGAAGGAGCCTCTAACGTGACGGTTCAATCCGGATATTTGAATGATTTTAAGGGCTCAGAGGTGTCATTGTATGTGGTGCGTGAAAAAAGTGAAGAAATAAAAACGGCTTCATCTGCAGGAGGTCGAATAAGTGCGTTATATCGATCCAAAGAAATAAAAGTGCGGATGTAGCAAGCAATATATAATTATTGGTAGGGGCTGATTTGATCAAGCCCCTTTTTTTGTGCCTGGTTAAAAATGAAATCCCTTCTTGATTATTTTTTCTTAATACCAGGCACAGTAATTTATGATTTTTCGATCATAAGTTGAAATATTGCTGGTGACTACCTATATTGAGTAATGTAAGAGTGTTTTAACTATCCTTGCAGATGAAAAGTAAAATGGAGTATTTAATACTTCTGTAAGTTTTATGGTTGAAAAAGAAACAGCATTTCTATGAAATAAAATGTTTAATCAAAATCAAACCTAAATCTATGAAAAGTTTATTGTTTATTTCTGTCCTCCTGTTGGTGTTAGGCGGATGTACCATTCAAAAGCCAGGGAAAGGCCGTGAGGTTCCTGCCTATTCCATTGAAGCATTTTATGAGAATATAAGTGTGCATGGCGGTTCATTTTCTGCTGACGAAAGTAAATTGTTGGTGACTTCCAATAAATCAGGGATTTTTAATGCTTATAAACTGCCGTTGGATGGGACGGCAATGGACCCCTTAACCCATTCCACAGAGGAGTCAATGTTTGCTATTTCTTATTTTCCCGAAGATGATCGTATTTTAATATCAAGTGATAAAGGAGGGAATGAAATCAATCACATTTTTATGCGTGATACCGATGGTACTATAACGGATTTAACACCTTGGGAGACGGCTAAATCCAACTTTTACGGTTGGTCCCGAGACCAGAAGAGCTTCTTTTTTATATCAAACAAACGCGATGCCCGCTATTTTGATTTGTACGAGATGGGGTTGGAATTCTTTGAATCAAGGTTATTGTTTGAAAATAACGACGGGTATGACATTGGTGCGATCTCGCATGATAAGAATAGGTTGGTTTTGACCAAATCCATTACGACTTCACGAAATGAAATGTTTTTGTTTAAGAGAGATGTGGCAGAAACTATTCAAATTTCGCCTGAAAATGCGGATGCTACTTTTAATCCGCAACAATTTAGTTTAAATGATAATGAGGTTTTTTACCTGACCAATAATGGTGCGGAATTTACTTTTTTAAGTAAGTATAACCTTGAATCAGGGGAAGTTGAAAAAGTGTATGAAACAGATTGGGATGTTTGGTATGCGTATCATTCATGGAATGAAAAATACAGAGTAATAGGGGTGAATCAAGATGCCCGAACAGTGGTGAGAATAATTAACATGGAAACAGGAGCGGAAGTCGATTTTCCATCCTTTCCGGATGGTACGATTTCGGGTGTATCCATTTCAAAGAGTGAAAAGTTTATGAAGTTTTCATTGGTGAGTTCTAAAATGCCTGCAAATATTTACCTCTATGAAATGGAGAATGGTAAATATAAGCGATTAACGAATACTTTGAACCCGGATATTGATCCCAACAACCTGGTCGATGGCCAAGTGGTAAGATATCCTTCCTTTGATGGATTGGAAATTCCGGCTGTGTTGTATAAACCACATCAGGCAGATGGCAATCAACCAGTGCCGGCACTGGTGTGGGTACATGGAGGTCCGGGTGGTCAATCCAGAGTAGGGTATTTTTCGTTGATTCAGTATTTAGTGAATCATGGCTATGCCATATTAGCTGTTAATAATCGGGGCTCCAGTGGTTATGGAAAATCATTCCATCGGTTAGATGACCGCAACCATGGGGAAGGTGATTTGCAGGATTGTGTATACGGAAAAAATTATTTGTCTGAAATGGAATGGGTGGACTCTTCTAAAATTGGAATCATCGGTGGTTCGTATGGAGGATACATGGTGATGGCGGCACTTACTTTTACACCAGATGAATTTGATGCAGGGGTGAATATTTTTGGCGTGACAAACTGGTTACGTACATTGAAATCTATTCCACCCTGGTGGGAATCTTTCAGAGGGGCACTGTATAAAGAGATGGGTGATCCGACAACGATAGACTCAGTGCGGTTATATAATATTTCACCATTGTTTCATGCTCAGAAAGTGACAAAACCATTAATGGTTTTACAAGGGGCTAATGATCCACGTGTTTTACAGGTTGAATCAGACGAAATAGTGAAGGCAGTTAAAAGTAATGGCGTACCTGTTGAATACGTCTTATTCCCCGATGAAGGGCATGGTTTTGTGAAGAAAGAGAATGAAATTAAGGGATATGGACAAATTTTAGTCTTTTTAGACAAAAATTTAAAGGGATTTGAGCAATCTGTAAAATAAATTGATAGTTTTACGATTGAAATCATTGGCCTGTGTAGCTTTGGCTGCTTTGGCATTATCAACGACGGTTGATAATTGATCCGAATGGAAGGTGATCCTGAAATTCGATAACATCTGAGAGAAGCGATATTTATGAATTATTTTACGATTCTGAAACTTTCCAACCGTTTGCTTCTCTCAGGTTTTTATACCAAAAGTATAACA
>JAEINY010000272.1 GCA_016342595.1 Marinilabiliaceae bacterium | reverse complement strand
ATGAATAATTGCTGACGAAAATAATGTAATAGTCACGCAAATTGGTAAATGTATATAAAAGTCCTTTTCGATGTTTTGATTCGGGAAGGACTTCTTGCGAATAATGTTTCCCAATAAATAAAGGAGAACAATACCATCCCTGCTAATCCTGATAATTACTTCAATTAGTCTATTATAAATGAGGATATTTTTATCTTTTCCAACTTTTGAGTATGTTATAGATAACTGACAGCAACAAATGGATACTGTTGATTTACAAAGTCTGCAAAAAATACTAACTACCAAGAGTATTTGATACCTTTTAGAAGAATATAGTTGGCATAGAAATCCCTAAAACAGTGACATCATGCAAAGGTACCTGGAACAACTGATTGAAGATATTCATAGGGCTCGTACTATTGTACAGCCGCCTTCAGAGGTGTGGGATTCTACCGACATGGATGATGAAGGGGAAATAGAGGATATGGTGTATGCCGAAACTTATCTTTATGGTAAGCGTCAGCCCCTCTCTCAGATTACCGGGATACAAAGAGAACAATTACCCAATGCCGATTTACTCACTCCAGAACAAGCGGCCAGCCTGACCAAAGAACTGGAAGCATTATTACTGCATCATAATTTTGTGCCCGATTTTCCTGAATCTTTTCCAATGGCGCAGCGCTACCCTTTTTTGTTGACTATCTGGACGAATGAATATGTAGAATTATCATTTGGTGAATATCATATTGAGTTTTGTGATTTAGAGGAAGATAACTGTCCCTTTCCCGGGTATTGTACCATTTGCAATGAAGTAGCGCAGCAAATGAAGTACGATGAGGAAACGGGAACAAAAACAACAGAAGAGGATGATCGAGATCTTGACGATATGGATTTTAACGATTTAATCTTACCTTTTTAGGCTCATATCAATAATATTCGCGTATTTTTTTGGCAAAATATTATTCACTTGCTGTTTAGAAACTTGATACTTTTATCTTGGCTCTTGATACTTGCTTGTGCTAAAAGCTTAAAGGCTTGTGGTTAATACGTCCGTCCTACAAAGCCCGAACCTTTTCAAATACCTTATTTAGTGCTTCCCCTTTAGGGCGGATGACCAGCGTCGTTGAATGCCGTTAATTTGCTTCCAAAAGAATTTGGAATATGCGTTTGACGTTAGTCTTATTTATTGGAATCGTGTTCTTCAATGTATCAATCGAAGGACAAACAAAAGAAATTACCACCTTGCAGGATCTGGTGGATCATGCCGTTCAATTCAATTATCAAAAAGTAAATGCGGCCTGTAATCGCGACCTGGCTGAGTATAAAGTAAAGGAAATCCTATCCAAAGGATTACCCCAGGTGGATGTGGTGGGTACCATGGATCATTATCCGCAATTGCCAACCACTGTTTTTCCCGGTGAGATGATGGGCAAGCCTGGTGAAGATGTGGCATTACAGATGGGTAAGCCTTATAATGCCAATGTAGCTGCTGGTTTTAACCAGCTATTATACAGTCAGGAATATCGGACGGGTTTAAAAGCAGCCAAAACCACCCGCACCTTGTATGAATTACAAGAAGTGAAGACTGAAGAGGAGGTGATTTATCAAATTGCGTCTTTGTATTACCAATACACCATTAGTATTCAAAAGCTGAAAACCATTTCAGACAACCTGGTACGCCTGGAAGAGCTGGAAAAGATTACCCAACTCATGGTGGAGCAGCAAGTCGCATTGTCCAGTGATTTAGATCGCATCCGTGTGGATCTGACTAATTTGAGAGCCATTGAGCTGCAGCAACAAGCAATGATTGATTATCAGCACAATCAATTGAAAATCGTGGCAGGCTTACCGGTAACCACTAAGCTTGCTTTGGAAGCATTGAATTTGGAGGCACCTGTTCAACCCGAAGAGCAAGCTTTAGTCACAAACCAATTAACGGATATTCGATTATTATACACCCAATTGGAATTGCAGCAACTTTCTGAAAAAGTAGTTAAGGCCGGCAGGTATCCTGTGCTGGCTGCTTATGGCCAATTTGCCTATGACGCCAAACGGGATGAGTTTAATTTTCTCAGTTCGCAATATGACTGGTTTAATTATTCGGTCATTGGTTTGAGATTGAGTATTCCCATTACAGATGGAGGTTTTAAACGATCTAAAATCAAACAGGAGCAGATTAAGCAGTTGCAGACCAAAAACCAAATTGAAGTCACACAAGCTCAGGTTTTTATTGAAAATGAGAATGCAAGACAGATGATCAATAATAGTTTGACAATGCTGGAAGTACAAAGTGAAAATACGCAACTGGCTAAAAAAGTGTATCATCAAACCTATTTGCAATACCAGGAGGGGATCGCCGGGTTGACTGATTTATTGAGTGCGGAAAGCTCATTGCGCGATTCGGAGTTAGCCTACTATCAATCTTACCTCAATTATAAAGTATCAGAACTCAATTTGTGGAAATCACAAGGAGTGTTGAAGCAAAACTTTAATGTGATTTAAAATCATTTAACTATGAAACGTTTTAAAGTAGTCATTCAAATATCAGTTTTCATTGCAATATTGGTGTTAACCGGTTATAAACTGCGACAAAATAAAGTTGAAATGGCCCAGGAAGCTGCAATGGCTAAGGTAACAGCCGAAGCGATTCCGGTTTCAGCCAAAGCGGCTGTGATGAAGAATCTGAGTAAGAACTATGATTTTCATGGTATTATTCGCCCGGCTAAAGAACTAATGGTCATATCGGAGGCCAAAGGAAAAGTAACACATGTTTTTAAAGAGAAAGGGGAGCTGGTTTCTAAAGGCGAAGTGATTGCTCAGTTGGATGATGAATTGCTGGCGGAACAATACCGGTTGGCACAAGTCACGGTTGATAAATTAAAGAAGGATCGTATACGGTTTCGCGAACTGGTAAAAGGAAATGCTGTGACCGATCAAAAATCTGAAGAGGTGGAGCTCAGTTACCAGAATGCCATTGCTCAGTTGGCAATGACTATACGCTACCTGGCCGATACACAGATCAAAGCACCCATCAGCGGCTTGATTAATGATGATTACATAGAAGAAGGACAGTTTATTGCGGCGGGAAATAAAATCTGTGAGATCATTGATATTAAAAATCTAAAGATACGCATTGAAGTAGCCGAAGAAGAGCAGAATGCGATACAGGTGGGGCAAGTGGCTCAAGTGACTTCGTTTCTATATCCCGAGTCTGCCATCAATGCTACGGTCACCTGGATTTCAGCCAAGGCAGGACAGGGGCTGAAATATGGTGTGGAACTGGCATTGGCTAACACACCTCAAAAAAGTTTGAAAGGAGGAATGTTCACAACCGTTCGTTTTAGCGGTGATCGCTCAGATCGTTTGGTCATTCCCCGCAAAGCTGTTTCAGGCAGTCTAAAGGAACCGCATGTTTTTGTGGTAAATGATAATAAAGTAGAAAACCGGAAGGTACAAATAGGATTGGTAAATACGGATTATGTCGAAATAACTGCTGGCATAGATGCAGGTGATTGGGTGGAAACTGCCGGACAAATCAATCTGCAGGATCAAATCATGGTGCAGGTGAATTAAAAGGCTTTCAATCCTCCTCAATTCTTTGAAGACAAGAAATCAACGATATACGCTTAATCGTTTAGTAATCCTGTTTTAAAAGTATTCTTTTTTAACAACAATGATCTTTACATGCAACTTGTAAAACTATCCATACAACGCGCCACCTTCCCAATCGTATTATTTACACTCTTTATTTTGGTAGGGGGCTACTTTTATACGAAACTAAGGTATGAGCTGATGCCCAGTATCACCACACCGGTGATTACGGTGACAACTGTATACCCAGGAGCCGGACCTGAAGAAGTAGAGCAATCGGTCACCATGGCCATTGAAGATGCCTTGTCCACTTTGGGTGATCTGGATGAGATTACCTCTAAGTCAATGGAAGGGGTCTCACTGGTGCAATTGAGTTTATCGCTTTCTGCCGATCCCGATCTGGCCTTACAGGAAGCTCAGCGTATTGTCAATAAGATCCGTCGTGATCTGCCGGAGGATATCCTGGAACCCAGTATCGATCAGTTTGATATCTCTGCTTTACCCATCATTAAACTCGGTGTATTTGGAAATATACAGGCTTCCAACCTGGAATTTCCAACCGGTAAATTAAAGGATGAGCAAGGACAACTGATCATTCGCTTAAATGGTAAGCTTACCTCATTGGATGAATTGGGTGATGTATTGGTCACCCGTCACTCTGATGGCACCATCATTCGACTGAGAGATATTGCCACGATTACGGACGGAACGAAAGAGATCGAAAAGATGGTGCGGGTGAATGGCCGCGATGCCATTGGTCTCAACATTCAGAAACAAGATAATGCCAATGCTGTTGAGGTGAGTAAACTGGTGCATGAGGAGTTGGCGGAATTGAAGACCCTTTACGCCAGTCAGGCACTCACTTTCGAGATTGCCGAAGATCAGTCGGTCTTTACCTTGCAGGCAGCCAAGGGGGTAATGAAAGATTTGATTTTGGCCATCGTGCTGGTTGCTTTAATCATGCTACTCTTTTTACAAAGTCTGCGCAATTCATTGTTCGTTTTAATCACCATACCCACATCGCTGATCTCGACCTTCACAGCCATGTACCTGATGGATTTTACGCTTGACTTAATAAGTCTCATGTCCATGTCCATGGTAGTAGGCACACTGGTGGACGATGCCATTGTGCAGATTGAAAATATATACCGTCACATGGAAATGGGTAAGAGCCGGATGAAAGCCACTGTTTCTTTCCTCTTTCATGCTGATCCCGATGGGATACATTGGCGCTTCATTTGTGGAAGCCGGAGATAGGGGAAATTGCCTGATGTGGTTGGAATTGCCAAAGAACGCCACCATTGAACAGACCAATGAAGCCACGCTGAGGGCAGAACGATTGCTCATGGAGATGCCGGAGGTGGAATCGGTTTTTACCACGGTGGGGGCCAAATCGGGAACAGTAACGTCGCAAACTACAGCTTATTATGCCGAATTGAATGTGCAATTAGTGGATTTCACCCGTCGTGAGTTGGCCGCCAATTTGTTTGCGCGAAAAGCAAGGGCCTACCTCGAAGAGCGCTTAACCGGCGTCAAAGTATCTTCGGTGAATGTCAACATCATGGGGAATGCTGACACTCCGATTCAGCTGATGGTAACCGGGGCGAGTCTCGACAGTGTGCTGGTGTATGCCAACCGCTTGGAGACTGTATTAAAATCTATTGAAGGAACAGCCGAAGTAGAGAAGTCTGTGGAAACATCAAATCCGGAGATTCAAGTGAAAGTAGACCGTTCACGCATGGATATGACGGGTCTGTCCATTGCCGATATAGGGACCACTTTACAATTGGCTTTTGCCGGTAATACCGATAATCGCTATCGGGAAGGAAACAATGAGTTTGACATCAATGTGCGGCTGGATAATTTCAACCGTAAGAACGTTAGTGACATTGAAAATCTGACATTCATTAATAATCGGGGCGAACGGGTGCGTTTAAGCCAGTTTGCCTCCTTAAGTGAGGGTATTGGACCGTCGGTGCTGGAGCGATATAATCGGGCACCCTCCGTTAAAGTATCTTCACAAGTGGTTGGTACCTCACAAGGGGTGATACTCCGGCAACTGGATGAAAAGATCAAGACATTGGAAAAGCCTATGGGTGTGGATATTGTGGAGGGAAAGATTACACGGATGATGTCCGAATTCTTTGTCGATTTGGGAATGGCCATATTGGCGGCCATCATTTTTGTCTATCTCATCATGGTAGTATTATATAACAACTGAATGCATCCCTTGGTGATACTATTTTCATTGCCCATGGCCATAACGGGTGCTTTGTGGGCAATGGCATTGGCACGTGAAAACCTGAATGTGTTTACCCTGTTAGGTATCATCATGCTCATCGGACTCGTCACCAAGAATGCCATTCTGGTGGTTGATTTTACCAATCAGCAATTAGAAAAGGGGAATCAGTTACGGGAAGCCTTGATCAATGCAGTGAAACTGCGATTCAGACCGATCTTAATGACCAATATCTCCATGGTGATCGGGCTGATTCCGCTGGCTACCGCACAAGGAGCCGGGGCCACCTGGAAAACCGGTTTAGGTTGGGCGCTGATCGGCGGCATGTCCCTGTCCATGATATTAACCATGGTGATCATCCCATTGGTCTATTACCTGTTTGAACGCATTAGTGAAAAAGCTGGTTGGAAGAAAAAGAAAATCGAATTCGAACTTTAGTTCGGATTGACGGCCTATTGATCAGAAGTTTATCAGAGAAGGCCTGTAATTACCCCAGTCTTTAGCCTGGGGATATAGAACCATCTCTAAAGAAAGATGATTATTACCCCAGGCTTCAGCCTGGGGACTAGAAACATAACCGAATGAAGAAATCTAAATATATCCTGGCTATCCTATTATTCATGCTACCTTTTATTCACATGCATAGTCAAGCACCCGATACAAGCCTGGTAAATAAAAAATTGAGAGCCCTGCTCTCAGAGCGCGAAGCCTTTTCGGTGACGTATATGCACAATGGGTCCTATGCCTATCATTTCGAAAATGATGAGCAATCGGGAACTGCTGAGATCAATCACAATTATACCATGCGTTTTACGGGTAATCTGCCCGTTTTTATGAATAAGAAGAAAACCATCATTACAACGGCCGGCATCAATGTGTTTCGTACCTGGTATCAGACAGGTGATTTAGATATATCCGAAGAGTTCAGTGATTTAGAAGATCAATTTGCCAATACGACCCTCACCAATGACTATGTGTCCATCACACCGGGGGCTATTTATCGGTTTAAGCTGTTTAATAAATCCGCTTTTTTGATGGCGCGTGCGAATTTTTACGGCAGTGATTTTGGTCATATTTCAGGTATGTCATTCTTATCATTGCTTAATGTTTATTTGGTTGATGAAAAAGAAAAAACATTCGGATTAGGTCTGGGGATGTCACGTTTAAATCCCAATCATTTGATTTTTTATCCTTTGATCACCTATAATCGGATAGTGAACAATAACCTGTATTTCAACATGATGTTACCGCATAAGATGCACCTGGTTTATAGTCCCAATAGAAATACCAAAGCAAAAGTAGGTTTTTACCTGGATCGCTTTGCCACGCTCCATGAACCCAAAATAGATCAGCAACCGGTAATGGAATTGAAAGATGTGGCCCTATTTAATCATGTGTCCTATTCCCATCGCTTGTACAAACCCATCTGGATACGCGGGCGTTTAGGGCATAAAACCATTTTTCGCTCTGATTTCTCGCAAATGAAAAACGGCGAAGTGGTCTCCAACAATAAACCGTTTAATTATTTTATGGGAGAAGTCACAATATCGCTTCAGTTTTGAGGTGAGTCAAACAGGCTATGATCCAATGCATCCAATTATTTAGTAATACCGTTTACTAATCAAAATGCGCCTTTAGTGCGTTTCACTTCTAAACGCCCTTTGATTATGT
>JAEINY010000271.1 GCA_016342595.1 Marinilabiliaceae bacterium | reverse complement strand
AACGTGAAAACATGACCCGGATAAACGTCCCGGTCTCTCGTATTTTTATCCCGCTCATTGGGACGATTATCCCGGTCAGCCGGAAACTTATCCCGCTCACCCGTTTGCAAAAAAGAGTGTTTTTTCAGCATTTTTTGGTGTCCCGTTAACACCAAAATACCCTCAAAAACGCATCCCACTCACCCGTATTTTTATCCCGATGACCCGTTAACGCGAAAACATCAGCCGGATAAACATCCCGGTCACTCGTATTTTTATCCCGGTCATTGGGACGATTATCCCGGTCATCCGTTAACGTGTACAGGGCACCGGGATGCGTTGCCGGGGAAATTGGTTCTGATACATTATCCTATTCTACAATACTCTATCCGGCTATTGTCAATTAGAAAGTAGCTCTTTTCTAATTTGTGAGTGAATATTTTGTTATTCCCAACCTGGACAAGCCAGAAAAGTAAAACTAAAATCCACCACAAAGGACTCAAAGTGCATCACAAAGGCACACCAATATTTATTTTTCTTTGTGTTCCTTTGTGACTTCCTTGGTGTTGCTTTGTGGTTCACTTTAATCTTCTGCCAAAGAATACTCGAATATTATTAGTAAGACAATAACAAATCCATATCCCGGGCACCAGTGATCAAAACAGGCTGTAATACAGGGATAACAAAGAGGGTGTCCAAAAATGAAAATAATTGCCACCAAGGCTCTAAGTCACAAAGAATACCAGAAGACTATTGTTAGAATAATCAATGCTTTGTGTTACTTAGTGCATTTGGGCCTTTGTGGCAAAAAGTTAAAAATAAATCATTTTCGGACATCCCCCATATGTAAATCCTTCCCCTCATACTGAAGATCTGAAACAAGTAACTGTTACTTCTCCATCTAATCAGTCACGGCCACTTTCTTCACTGCGTTACGCCCATAAAATACCGGAAAGCACATCTGCTCCATGCGTACCCTATGAAGATCAATTTATTAGGTTTTCGTACTTTTACTTTTATTACGCTCTCATTAAGAATGCTTCTGTCATGTTCTTAGTAATGTACCACAACACACACATTAGTTAATCTTATTTATTCGAGTACCTTTGCACATGGATTACTAATCTTTTAGTATCAATCATTCACTATCATTTTTGTTGATGAGCTTTTAGAGCACAAATCATCACATTAGCAGACTTCATACTTATAGTTGAATTATCAGGGAACTAGTCCAAACATCAGAGTACTAATAATTAGTACGCTAGGTGCTTCAACGGGCGTTTAGTTTATTTTGATGGTATTAATACATCTTTCAATGAATAGTGATTCAGACAATCATTGTGGTCAAAATCGCATAACTACAGCATTGCTTCTTGCGGCCGGTACCGGAAGCCGCCTTTTCCCCTTAACACAAAACTCTCCCAAATGCCTTACACTTGTAAATGATAAATCGATTATTGATAGACTTATCAGTAATTTAAAAAACCAAGGATTTAAACGCCTTGTCATCGTAACAGGCCACTTAAAAGAATGTATCAAGCATTATCTTGGTGAAAAATCAGGAGACATTTGCATTGAATACGTTCACAGTCCTTTGTATAAAACTACCAATAACATTTACTCGCTTTGGATGGCTCGTAATATCATCAATGAGCCTTTTGTACTTTTTGAAAGTGATTTGGTATTGAACTCTTCTTTGCTAAATGATATGGTTTATCCTGATAGGATGGCTGTAGCTCTTATGAAGCCGTGGCTAAATGGAACAACTGTTTCGGTCAACAAGGCAAATATGGTTACTAAATTTCAAAAAGGAACCACCGAATCCTATTCTGATATCCGATATAAAACAGTTAATATTTATAGTTTTTCACTTTTATCGTGGCAAGCCGTTGTAAAACGACTGAATCAATATATTACCGAGGGTAATGTGAACTGCTACTACGAGTCTGTTTTTGCTGAAATGACAGACAATAAGAGTTTAGCTTTTGAATCAGTTTCGTTTGACCATCAACCTTGGTACGAAATTGATACTGCTCAAGATTTAGCCAAAGCGGAATTATTATTTCCAACGGATTGGAAAAGGGTTGCTATGCTCGAAAATGCAATGGCATAGCTGGTTGAGAAACAGGAGTAATCATTAAAGCATAAAACACAATGGAAAATAAATATCAAACACAAGAAGAAAAATATGAATACATAGCTAATCAACATGGTGGTTATTATCGGCACAATTTTACAGACCATGCGTATTTGTATAACCTGTATTTTCCTCCCAAAGATGTATTTTCACATTTAAAAGATAATATCCATAATCTGGTTCTGAATTATCCAATGGCACAAAATGCACTAGCCGAACTTATTGGTGAGGTAATAAGTCAACCAGCCGAAAAAATTATTGTAGGAAATGGAGCTGCAGAGATTATAAAAATACTATCGGGCAGTTTAGCTAAAAAGATAATTGTTCCTGTACCTTCATTTAATGAATATGCCAATGCGGCACCAGAAGGGCGAGCCGTAGAATTTCCACTTGAATTTCCATCTTTTCAGCTCGATGTAGACAAATTTGCCGACGAAGCTATAAAAGTTGGTGCTGATATGGCTGTTGTGGTGACACCAAACAATCCGACGTCGATGTTAGTGCCTAAAGCCGATTTAATTCGATTGGCAGAAAAGCTCAAGCCAAGCAATTGCATGCTTATTATTGATGAATCATTTCTTGATTTTGCCCATAACAAGGAGCAAATAAGTCTGGAGCAAGACATTGACAAATATCCCAATATGGCAATTCTAAAAAGCATGAGTAAAGCCTATGGAATATGTGGGCTAAGAATTGGATATCTGTTAACGGCTAATACCGATTTTGCTAAGGCGGTGCGCAAAGGAATTCACATTTGGAATATTAATGGGTTTGCTGAAGAATTTCTTCGCATACTCCCCCAATACAAACAAGAATTTGAGGATAGCTGCAAAAAAGTTAAAGCTGATAGAGACATTTTTTATAAAAAGCTTTGCGCCATTGAAGGGATGACTGTTTTTAAACCTGATGCAAACTATATTTTTTGTCGTTTACCTGATGCATCTTTATGTGGACCGGAAGTAACAAAGCGTCTTTTTATTGAGCACAATATTTATATTAAAGATAGTGCTGGAAAAACCCAACCTGATGCCGACCGATATATTCGGATTGCCAGCCGTACCCAGGAGGAAAACGTTAAGCTTATTGAAGCGTTGAAGGATGTAATGTATGTAAAGAGTGAATAAGATGAGTGAAAAAAAACAAGTAGGCATGCTTACGTTTGCCAGGGATTTGCCAAATATTTGTTCTCTATTGGGATTGTTTAGTGCTGTATTAGCGATTTACTTCGCTATAAAAGGAAATTTTCCGGCATCCATTATTGGAATATTATGGGCCGTATTATTCGATTGGTATGATGGAATTATAGCACGTAAAATGAAAGGAAGAACGAAAGAACAAGGTGTATTTGGCGGCCAACTGGACTCTATGATAGACATTGTAAGTTTTGGCGTTTTACCTTCAATATTACTTTTAAGCTATGGAAATTATAATATATGGTTTATACCAGGTGCATTTGTAATTATGGCAACCAGTGCCATACGTTTGAGCTATTTTAATATTTATGGTCTGATCGACAGTAAAACCTATAGGGGACTTGCCCTTGATAACAATGTAATCATCCTTGCTTTTGTCTTTTTATTCGAAAACCTCTTCCATCACTCTACTTTTTCGATACTTATTTATATCGTCTTAATGATTCTATCGGCTCTAAACATATCCTCAATCCCTACACCTAAATTTGCAGGGAAATGGGTTTATGCCTTAGTTGCCTATGTATTAGTTATGACAAGTTTTTTTGGATGGCAATTATGGAAGATGAGTAGCTAATATTAATAATTGAACTCCGTTGGAGTTCCTGCGTTTCATTTTATTGCCCCGTAGGTCTTCACCTACGGTTATTGTTATTTGATCCTTATCGGATCATTTTTATCATGGGATAACAAAGAGGGTGTCCAGAAATGAAAATAATTGCCACCAAGACCCTAAGTCACAAAGAATACCAGAAGACTATTGTTAGAACAATCAATGCTTTGTATTATACCGATTACCAATCAAATCCGATAGCTATCGGATGATTGATAAAAATATCAATCTATGATTGTGTACCGGCATTTACCATTGTATAACATAGGGAGCGGATAGAAATAACTTCTAAGCATAGAAAAGAGTTTCGTTGAGAATGGATTTTAATTTCGGTAAGACTAAAGGTCTTTGACAACACAGCTTGGAGGCACCGCCCCAAGAATAATTTAAATGGTGGGGTCATCACCCTGAATGGGTGAGACCATACGATTTGCCTGTTGTTTGTCTCAGATCTTCAGTCTGATAAGTTCTGCATTGCTATATACTTGGGGCGATGCCCCAAGCTTCGATATCTCAGGCCTACAGCCTGTTCTTTATTTTTTTTAATTATTAACGGTCACTTTCTTCACTGCGTTACGGCCATAAAATACCGGAAAGTACATCTGTTCCATGCGTGCCGGATTAATGGTCAGGCGGCCGGTGAAACGGGGTACTACCTCAATGGTTTTGGTATAATGCCCCGGTTGTAAGCTGTGAAAATAGATATTCACCCGTTCCTTGAAATACTCACGGTGGGCTTCATCCCAACGACGGGTCTGCTTGATGGCATAGGAGCAACCGGCGGGGATGGGCACTTCGAGCATGAGGTAATCACTTTTACGCTTCACCTGTATCTTCACCTCTAATTGATATTTCTCTCCGGCGATGAGCTGCTCTACGCGCTCTCCCTCTTTCACCCAATGCGTCTGAATCACAAAGTCAGAGTCGCGTGGTAGTGGATCAGGGTTGAAGTATTTCTGAGAGAGTCTCGCAAATATGGGTTGAGTTCCCTTTTTATTCAACTGAATAGAAATAACACTGTCCAACTCCAATTGATAGGGGAATTTCTCTACCGCAATGGTTTCTCCACCTACCTGTATGGATAGCGCTTCGGCTTCTTCACTTTTCACCAGCTCCAACAGATCGGGCAATAAGGTGGCCATGGTGCGGGAGGCGTAATAGGTATTTCCCCAGTGACCACTCTGGCGTTGTTCAAAAAACCAGGTACGGATACGAGGCAACCACTCGTCATATGCCCCATCGTTCTTCAGCAGTTGATACATCAACATGGTTTGCATCAAGGAATTATTAAACAAGCAATAACCTGCTTCGCCCCAATAAATACTGCCGAACAGTGTCTTTTCATGTTGTGCTAACAAGGGCTTCAGATTATATTCTAATCCCGCCTGTTGCCGGATGGTCATCCAGGTGGCCGAATCAGAGAAATGGTGCAGGTCATTGGCCAATGAATCGGTCAGACTCTCATAATCCACCCGGGCCTTCATACGTTGCAGGGTCACCAAAATACCCAGTTGTGATTGGGTAGGTAATTCACTATCCATGGCAGACACCAGGTAAGTAATGAGATTCTCCTGGTTGAGTTCTACAAAATAACCGGCTTCCAGGGCCATCAGGAAGGCTTCGGTCACATGTGCCGTGATCCAGGGCGTTGTGGTATTACCGGGCCACCAGCCCCATAAGTTATCGGCATTCTTTCCATCCAGTAAACGCTTTAGCAGCTTATCAACATCCTTATCATACTTAAATTTCCGATCCAGGGCTTCGCAGATCTTCTTCTCCATCAACAGGCCTTTTAATTTGGACGCAGCCTGTTCATTGCACAGATAGCGATAGGACCGTAAATAGTTATTCTCACTAATCAGGACTTCCAGCGGATTAGATTCGATACGTAGGGTGGAACGGGCGCCTGCTTCAACGGGAATCGTTAAAGAGGTATCGCTTTGCAAAACAGTAAAGAAACCCTTCGCTTCCATGGAGCCTACAGGAAATACAGGTACTTCACGTTGTTCGCCGTCCTTGAAATCATCGGTCTCAATGGTGTATTTAAAAGCCAGGGTATCACACCGGGGCACCACCACCGAGAGGGAATCTACTGCTAATCGATTCACCCATCCTTTAACCGAAACAACAGCACTATCGGTCTGTTCGAACTGCCGGTGTACTTCCATGGAGTCGGGCAGGTAATTAATCGTCTTACCCAGGATGGTGAGGCTATCGCCTTGTGTAAGAAAACGCGGCACCATCAAATTACCGGAAAGCGGTAAAAAAGCCTTGGTCATAGATTGAGCAGCACCCGTATGCCCCTTCGTCCCGGCGGCCATCACATAGGTCTTCCAGGCCGTGATATCATCGGGAAAAGTGACTTTAAAACGCACCTCTCCCTTTCTATCGGTCAACAGGTTGGGTTGCCAATAAGCTTCATCGGAGAAGTTGGTGCGTAAGCCTTTATTGCCCGCCGGCAGTATCATGGGTAATTCACCCACCGGGATATCCACTTTTGTGAATGGAATGGAGGCTCCATCCTTAATTTCTATAATAACCACCCCATTGGCTGCACGGGCGCCATACAGTGCGGTAGCGCTCGCATCTTTGAGAACGGTTATATTCAAGATGGAAGATTGATCAAACTGGCTGAAGTCCCCTTCGTAAGGCACACCATTGATGACATACAGTGGCTGATTAGCTCCGGATAAGGATGATATGCCTCTGATCATAATCTTGTCACTAGCAGAGCCTTTTACTTGCATACCTTGTGCAACACTCATGAGCGCCTCACTTGTCACCGTGGCCACACTTCCTGTAAAACTTTGCTTTTTCTGAACGCCATAACCCACCACGATCACTTCATCCAGGTGCAACTCCTCTTCTTTCAGGCTCACACTGGCCTGGTTACTATATCCCAATGGCACCTCTTTGGAAACAAACCCAATGAAGCTGAACACCAATTCAGAGGCTTCCTCCGGTATCGTTAACTCGTAATACCCATCAATATTGGTGATGGTGCCAATGGTAGTCCCCTTCACAAAAACATTGACTCCCGGAAGAGGCAGCCCTTCTCCATCCGTTACCACACCTGTTATAACAGGTCCATCCACCGGCGTTTGATAATCCAGGTATTCCCGACGTACTTGATTGGCCACTTCATCGGTTTCACTATTGGAATAGTTACGATAACTGGCTTTCTTCTCGATTAAGCGCGCCATCTTTTTACCCAGTTGACCAGCCAATAGCACCTCCGGCTCCTTTACCCGTATAAAATTGATTCCATTGGGATGAACCAGAACCGAATCCCACTCAAAATAACGGCCTTCATTCACCAGTAAGACCAAACGGTATTGGCCGGTAGCTAAGTCTTCATAGTTGCGTGCCACACCATTGTACACCCGAATAAACAAGGGATCATCATCTTTAAAAAGCAACACATTGCGCAGAATGGCCGGATCCTCAGTAATCGTTTTCAAGGGCTCATATTGCAACTGAATACTTCCATTTCCTTTCTGAGTATGCCAGGGATTCCGGAAGTATGGTATCCGAGCTATGGTGGTATTTCGCTTCTTTTTATACCAGCG
>JAEINY010000006.1 GCA_016342595.1 Marinilabiliaceae bacterium | reverse complement strand
AATTACAAAATTATATACCGGATAAAGGGTAAACAAGTATTTATTACGGATTTATTTGACACGCGGCAGAATCCTGAAAAATTGATTCATAAAAGGAAGGGGTGAATTTTACCTATATTGATCGTTGTTTATGTCACTGTTCTATTAAAAGTTATCACGTTAGCTGTAGTGATATGTCTAATATGTCGAAGATTATTGCAGCTTTTTTTTCTTCATCAATATTAAAATGAATCATATATGGATATCTCCTCACTAATGCACATCTAATTTTTTGGTAGCGGATAGCATATCTATATGGTGAGTGTTTTAAAGAAGAAATTTGTGTGATGACCGTTTGTTTAAAGTGATTGCCCAGATCTTTTTTACGCTTGTTATACCAGTTTGAAATTTCTTTAATATCATTGATGGCATCGGGTTCAATCTTGATTTTATACTTTTCAATTGGATTTAAAGGTCCTTTTGTGCCTCATCCCAATCAAGTAACCTGTTCGTATCAGTTTGATATCTTTCAAATCGGTCCATAATGAGTTGTTGATGTTCCTCTGGTATTTCAGTGCTGTCAATGATATCAACATAGTCTAAGGTTTTGATAAACTCTAGAAACGTTTCGAAATTACTATCATTAATATTTAAAGTGATTTGCTTCATGGTGTTTAAAATGATATTGTTACAAATATACGAAATATAAAGGGCGCCATTAATGTTTTATGTGGTTTGGTGTTATAAACCGATGATTGATCTTTCTACTGTTGTTAGATGAATTTAATAGCTTGTCATCATTTTCACCGTGTCCTTCGTGTTTTTTCCTCCCATCTCAGTGTAACGTTTTAAAACAATATCCCCCCATCCCTGTTTCTCCATCAGACCATTTGAAATATTTAATGATGCCGAAACAAGATTTAGATCAGCGCGATAATATAGCGAAACTGGTACGTACATTTTACGGGCGTGTGCGTCAGGATGAATTATTAGGCCCCTTTTTCAATGGAACCATCACCACCGAGGAAGCCTGGGAAAGTCATTACGATTTGTTGATTTCCTTCTGGGAGTTGAACTTGTTGGGTAAACCTGGTTTTGATGGTAACCCGGCACGGGCTCATCATGGCGTAGATAAACATTTCAGGAACAGTATTTCCACCGCGCATTTCGACCGTTGGGTGGCCCTCTGGAGCACAGTCATTGATGAATTGTTTGAAGGTGAAATGGCGGAAAAAGCCAAAACCAAAGCAGCGGGCATGGCCAAAGGCATGTATAAAAAGATACTGGATAAACGACCCGGGGGATTTATTGTGCCTGGCAGTGCATCGGGATTGTCTTTTGGATAAAATTATAACCGCAGAGGCGCGAAGGCGCAGAGTTTGGATGTAAACTGGGAATTGGAACTTGATTACTAGTTGGGAGATGCTTAAGTTCATTGATTCTTAATCATTAACTACATTCAGGAGTGGATTTAAATAATCTCTGCGGCTTAGCGCCTCTGCGGTTTCTTTTTTTTACTAACACATGTAAACCAAAAGCTACCATGTCCTTTTCAATTTACCGGGTGATAATATATGTTTTAAACGGATTATTATCCATGCAAGCTAAGGTCTGTTTTTTTGTTAATTCATTTAAGTATCAGAGTGCGTAAAATTCAGTGCTCTAAATTTTATTTAATCTAAATAGTTTATTAATTTTGGCCGCTGTAAATTGAAAATCCCCAGAAAACAGGGGGTTACGTCAATGAACCAATGTGGTGAAGTGTTGTTATACCAATACAAAACTAAAAGGGCAGTTGGTAAATGCCGCAAGAAGAACTTATAACTTACTGTGGTGGGCAATTGACCCAAAGGTGATAGAAAAGAATTATGGCTGAAGATCAAGATAAGATATTAGACGAAGTGACCGGCGGGGAATACAAGTACGGTTTTTACTCCGATATTGAGATGGAGACCATTCCCAAAGGGCTTAGTGAAGATATAGTGCGGATTATATCTGCTAAAAATAATGAGCCTGAGTTTATGTTGGAATACCGCTTGAAGGCCTTTCGACATTGGCTAAAGATGACACCTCCCGATTGGGCACACTTAAACATCCCTCACATCGATTTCCAGGATATCATTTATTATGCCGCGCCCAAAAAGAAACCGGAATTGGCCAGTATGGATGAGGTTGATCCTGATTTGATAGCTACCTTTGACAAGTTGGGGATTCCATTGGATGAACAGAAAGTATTGGCAGGAGTTGCCGGTGTGGCAGTGGATGCAGTGATTGATAGTGTGTCGGTGAAAACAACCTATAAAGAGACGCTTGCTGAAAAAGGAATCATCTTTTGTTCCATTAGTGAAGCCATTCATGAATATCCTGATCTGATTAAAAAATATTTGGGGTCAGTCGTACCGTATGGCGATAACTATTTTGCCGCTTTGAATTCTGCCGTGTTCAGTGATGGATCATTCGTATATATTCCTAAAGGCGTTCGTTGTCCGATGGAATTGTCGACTTATTTTCGAATCAATGCCATGAATACCGGTCAATTTGAGCGAACGCTTATTGTGGCCGAAGATGATAGTTATGTAAGTTACCTGGAAGGCTGTACGGCCCCGCAGCGCGACGAGAACCAGTTGCACGCAGCCATTGTAGAAATTGTGACCATGGAACGGGCCGAAGTGAAATACTCCACTGTGCAAAACTGGTATCCCGGCGATAAAGAGGGGAAAGGTGGTATCTATAATTTCGTCACCAAACGCTGCATTTGTAAAGGCGATTATTCCAAAATATCCTGGACTCAGGTGGAGACCGGTTCAGCCATTACCTGGAAATATCCCAGTTGTGTATTGATGGGCGATCATTCAGTGGGTGAATTTTTCAGTGTTGCAGTGACCAATAATCACCAACAGGCGGATACCGGGACCAAAATGATTCACCTGGGAAAAAATACGCGTAGTTTGATTGTCTCCAAAGGCGTGTCGGCCGGAAAGAGTCAAAACAGTTACCGTGGTTTGGTGAAAGTGTCCAAGAAAGCGGAGAATGCCCGTAACTTCAGTCAGTGTGATTCACTGTTGATGGGCGATCAGTGTGGGGCACATACCTTCCCTTATCTGGAAATAGCCAATAACACAGCCAAAGTGGAACATGAAGCCACCACTTCCAAAATTGGGGAAGATCAGATTTTTTATTGCAATCAAAGAGGTATCAGTAATGAAGATGCTGTGGGCTTGATCGTGAACGGTTACGTGAAAGAAGTGATCAACCAATTACCCATGGAATTTGCGGTGGAAGCGCAAAAGTTGCTTCAAATCAGTTTAGAAGGAAGTGTGGGATAATCAATTAACCAAATCGAAAAAATACATTTTCAACATATGTTAGTCATAAAAGATTTACACGCCAAGATAGAGGATAAAGAGATATTACGCGGCATCAACCTGGAAATTAAACCAGGTGAAGTACACGCTATTATGGGTCCCAATGGGTCTGGTAAAAGTACCTTGTCAGCTGTTTTGGCCGGAAATGAAAAGTTTGAAGTTATTGAAGGAAGTGTATCGTTCAACGGTAAAGATTTATTGGAGTTGTCACCTGAAGACCGCGCCCGTGAAGGTGTCTTTCTGAGTTTTCAGTATCCGGTAGAAATTCCTGGGGTGAGCATGGTGAATTTCATGCGAACCGCTGTGAACGAACATCGTAAATATAAAGGGGAAGCACCTTATTCGGCCAGTGAGTTTTTGAAGCGCATGCGCGATAAAAAGAATCTGGTGGAGATTGATTCTAACCTGACCAATCGCTCAGTAAACGAAGGGTTCTCAGGAGGAGAGAAGAAGAAGAATGAGATCTTCCAGATGGCCATGTTGGAACCTAAATTAGCTATTCTGGATGAAACGGATTCAGGACTGGATATTGATGCCTTGCGTGTAGTTGCCAATGGTGTTAATAAATTGAAGTCACCTGAAAATGCGACTATCGTCATTACGCATTACCAGCGTTTGCTCGATTACATCGTACCCGATCATGTTCATGTACTCTATAAAGGACGTATCGTGAAGTCGGCCGGTAAAGAGTTGGTGCATGAATTGGAAGAGAAAGGATACGACTGGATCAAGAAAGAATTTGAGGATTAAGCTTTGTGCAATTATTAATGGTTAATGATAAATTAATAATTCATCATTAATATTTAAACATTATTACTCTATTGGCCAGCGTTAAAAACAGAAGATTATGAATGTAACTTGCCGAATTGTTAATCTGCAAGAAGAGTATAGCGGACTTTACAATGATCACCAATCCTTATTGCAAAGTGGTGCACCTGATAAGATGAATGCTTTGCGTGCAAAGGGAATGGAAGTGTTTGAGAAGTTAGGCATTCCATCTAATAAAGTCGAAGATTACAAATACACCAATCTTCAGCCCTTCTTTAAAGGCAGCTTAAATATCGCTTTTACCAATGAATCGGCACATACCGATGTGACGGAGCATTTTCATTGTGAAGTGCCTCAGTTGAAGACCTACAATATTTTCCTGGTGAATGGATGGTATTCGCATCAAAATGATGTGTCGGAATTGCCCGAAGGGGTAATTGTGGGCAGCATACAGGAAAAGGCTAACGAGTATCCTGAATTATTTGAAAAGTATTATGGTGAAACCGCTCCGTGTGAAACAGACGGGATGGTGGCTATGAATACGGCGTTTGCGCAGGATGGTGCATTTATTTATGTGCCCAAGGGAGTGGTAGTGGATCGTCCAATTCAGATGGTGAACGTTATGACCGGTAATGCGGATCGTTTGGTGTTTCAGCGCAACCTGGTGATTGTGGAAGAAAATAGCCAGGTGAAGATGATGATGTGTGACCATACCATGACTCCCAATAAGTTTGTGGTGAATAACGTGACCGAAATATTTGCCAACGAAAACAGTGTGTTTGATGTATGTAATGTGCAAAATCAGCATAACCTGACTACTCAGGTAGCCGGATTGTATGTGCATCAGAAAAAACACTCCAATATATTGACCAATCATCTGACTTTACATGCCGGCTTGGCACGTAATAACATTCGGGTGACCATGGCCGATGAGCACTGCGAAAGTCACATGTATGGTTTATATCTCAGTGATAAAAATCAGCATGTAGATAACTTCACTTTCATTGACCACGTCAAAGCAAATTGTCAAAGCAATGAGTTGTTTAAGGGCGTAATGGATGATGCCGCAACAGGAGCATTCACTGGTCGTGTGTTAGTGCGTAAAGATGCACAACAAACCAATGCCTACCAGAGCAACAACAATCTGTTACTGATGGAAAGTGCCAAAATAAACAGCAGACCCCAGTTGGAGATTTACGCCGATGACGTGAAATGTAGTCACGGTGCTACCGTGGGTCAGTTGGATGATGAGGCCATGTTTTATTTACGGGCCCGCGGCATTAGCGAACCGGAAGCCCGCATCTTGTTGATGTATGCCTTTGCCTATGAGGTGATTGAAAAAATCAGAGTGGAGCCGTTGAAGGAGCAAATACGCGATCTGGTAGAGCGTCGTTTCCGCGGGGAGTTGGATAAATGCGATTCGTGTGTAGTATGCGGTCAGGTAGGTACCAATGTTAGTTGTTTATAAAAAGCATTCATGAGTTTAGATATTCAAAAGATCAGAAATGATTTTCCTATCCTGGATCAACAAGTACACGGAAAACCGTTGGCTTATCTTGATAATGCAGCCACTACTCAAAAGCCCCGACAGGTCATTGATGCGGTGAATGATGTATATACCAAATACAACAGCAATATTCATAGGGGCGTTCATCACTTGAGTAATGTCTGTACCCAGGCTTTTGAAGATGCACGAGTGAAAGTTCAGAAGTTTATTAATGCTGAACATTCTCACGAGGTTATTTTTACCCGGGGCACTACTGAGTCGGTCAATTTAATTGCACACTCTTTTGGTGATGTTTTTCTGAAAGAAGGTGATGAGGTGATTGTTTCACAATTGGAGCATCATTCCAATATTGTGCCCTGGCAAATGCTGGAGCAACGCAAGGGAATTAGTTTGAATGTTATCCCCATCAATGATAAAGGTGAGTTGATGCTGGAAGAACTGGATGAGATGTTCACCGAAAAGACGAAGTTGGTAGCGCTTGCTCATATTTCCAATGCATTGGGAACCATTAATCCCATAAAAACAATCATAGATAAATGTCATCAACGTGATATCCCGGTGATGATTGATGGAGCTCAGGCAGTACAGCATGTTTCTGTAGATGTGCAGGCTTTGGATTGTGACTTCTACGTGTTTAGCGGTCATAAATTATACGGTCCTACGGGGATTGGCATTTTATATGGAAAAGAAAAGTGGCTGGATCAGATGACACCCTACCAGGGAGGTGGCGAAATGATTCAAACAGTTTCTTTTGAAGGGACTACTTTTAATGAGTTGCCGTTCAAATTTGAAGCCGGTACGCCGGATTATAGTGGTGCCATTGGATTAGCTGCTGCCATTGATTATGTGACTCATATCGGTGTAGATAATATCGCAGCCTACGAACATGAATTATTGGTTTATGGTACCGACAAGCTGGAAACAATTCCACAAATGAATATTTATGGAACGGCTGCTGAGAAGGCGAGTGTAATTTCTTTTTTAGTGGGGAATATTCATCCCTACGATATGGGTATGATGCTGGATAAAATGGGGATTGCCGTACGAACCGGCCATCATTGTGCACAACCTTTAATGCAGCGATATAATATTCCAGGTACAGTAAGAGCTTCATTTGCCGTATATAATACCCGGGAAGAGATTGATCGGTTAGTAGAAGGCATCTTGAAGGTCAGTCAGTTATTTGGTTGATTGGAAGAAAAATCACAATTTTGAGTAAAATTTTATGAAAGTGATGACAATGACCATTAACGAAATACAAGACGAAATAGTTGAAGAGTTCTCTTCCTTTGACGATTGGATGGATAAGTACTCTTATTTGATTGAGATAGGAAATGACCTGGAACCTTTTAAGGATGATTGGCGTCTGGATCAAAACCTGATTGAAGGCTGTCAATCAAAAGTATGGTTTCATGCCGAGATGAAAGATGGTAAAATTATATATGCAGCAGATAGTGATGCCATTATTGTGAAAGGGATTGTAGGATTGTTGTTAAGAGCAATGTCAGGTCAAACACCCGATGATATTTTGAATAATGACCTCCATTTTGTGGAAAAAATTGGATTGAAAGAACACTTGTCACCAACACGGTCAAATGGTTTGGTGGCCATGATTAAACAAATGCGGTTGTATGCCCTCGCTTTTAAAGCGAAGCAAGCATAAACTTTGTATCAGTCATCTTGTTTTATAGATAAAGCATTAACGAATGGGAAACGAATTTTTACAGTTGGAGAGCGAGATCATCAAGGCCATTAAAACAGTTTTTGACCCTGAGATACCTGTCAATGTATATGATCTGGGATTGATCTATGAAATTAATGTGGAAGAGGATAATAAAGTCCGCATCGTGATGACACTGACATCGCCCAATTGCCCGGTTGCTGAAGCGCTACCTGAAGAGGTACGTGAGAAAGTAGCTGCTTTAGAAGGAGTGAAAAGTGTGGATTTGAATCTGACTTTCGATCCGCCCTGGTCGAAAGATATGCTTTCGGAAGAAGCATTATTAGAATTAGGATTACTTTAAGGAAACGGGGAATCTTTATATAGTGCAGGGGTGGCGATTTGATTGTCGCCCTTTTTTTATCATCCGATGATTAACAACAATTTTCCCGGATCAACGGATGAATAAACTTAGCATCTTTTATTCAGCCTATGAATAAAAGAATTCCTGGCTATTCATGGGATGAATTAAATGGATCTAATTAAACAAACATATGCACGTCGCATTCGCGAAGAGGCCCTTCGATTAGGTTTTTCCGATATCGGTTTTGCTTCTGTAGAACATCTTAAAGACGATGAGGAGTATCTGAAAAGTTGGTTAAACCAGGGTTTTCATGCTGGAATGGGCTATATGGCTAATCATTTCGATAAAAGGGTTAACCCTGCTCTATTGGTCGAAGGTGCCAAGACAGTCGTGTCGGTATTGATGAATTATTATCCGGAATCTGGACAAGCTGATTCTGCTGCACCCAAAATAGCGCGCTATGCCTACGGGAAAGATTACCATTTTGTTATTAAAGAGAAGCTTCAGAAATTATTCGATTTTATTAAGAAGGAGATCTGTCCGGAATTGGGAGGTAGGTTTTTCACCGATTCAGCACCGGTATTGGATCGCGCCTGGGCGCGAAAAAGTGGATTGGGCTGGATTGGAAAAAATACGAACCTGATTCATAAAAAGCTGGGATCCTTCGTATTCATCGGCGAGCTGATCATTAATCTGGAATTACCGGGCGGTGAACCGGTGAAAGAAGCCTGTGGCAGATGTAGACTTTGTTTGGATGCGTGTCCGACAGGTGCACTCATGGCGCCTTATCAACTGGATGCCAATAAATGCACATCTTATCTGACCATTGAGCACAAAGGAGATATTCCGGAGGTTTTCAGGGGGAAATTGGATAATTGGGTGTTTGGCTGTGATATCTGTCAGGAAGTATGTCCCTGGAATCGAAAAGCCCGGCCAACACAGGAAGAAGCTTTTCAACCTCACGGTGATTTGTTGAAGTTGTTGCCTGATCAATGGTTTCAATTGGATGAAGATGCCTTTCGTGAAATATTTCGTAAATCAGCTGTGAAGCGTGCTAAATATACTGGTTTAAAACGAAATTTGGATTTCTTGACAACCACAGGAAAAAAGGAGGGTAATAACGAATAGTAATCGCTTTTATCAACCCTTTTACAACGGATTACGAATGCTAGTCTGAAATTATTTCAAATTAACTTTCAATTTATAATTTGTAACCCTTTTGTATGCATTTAAGTGTTTTTTGAAAGGAAACGATCAGCACAAAAGTGAGTTTCTTCTTAAATGGCTTTGGGTACTTGGGATTTAACGTGTAGCCCTTTGCTCACCTGCTGCAGAACATGTTTGTATTTTAAAAAAAGTAAACAACTTTGCGGCTTGTATCACTTAAAAATTGTCACAAATGGCAACACGTATTGAAAGCGACTTAATTGGGGAATTGCAAATTCCAGCTGATGCCTATTATGGTGTTCAAACACAACGTGCGATTGAAAATTTCAATATATCTACGGCGCGACTAAGTACTTATCGTCATTTTATCTGGGGATTAGGTGCCGTAAAATTGGCGGCTGCAAAAGCAAATCATGAAATGGGTTTATTATCCAATGAAATGATGAAAGTGATTGTGCAGGCTAGTCAGGAAGTGATGGATGGAAAATTTGATGATCAGTTCCCCATTGATATGATTCAGGGGGGAGCAGGGACCTCCACAAATATGAATGCCAATGAGGTGATTGCCAATCGTGCACTGGAGATTCTGGGTTACGAAAAGGGGCAATATGAATATTGTTCGCCCAATGATCACATCAACTTATCTCAGTCTACTAATGATGCGTATCCCACGGCTATTAAGTTAGCTTTAATGCGCATGAATTATATTTTGAAAGATCATGTGAAGTTGCTTGTGGAATCATTTCGTAAGAAAGGTGATGAATTCCATGATGTTATCAAAATGGGACGCACTCAGCTTCAGGATGCAGTACCGATGACATTAGGCCAGGAATTTTCTGCTTTTGCCAGTAACCTGGCTGAAGAGATTGATCGTTTGACACAAAATGCCAATCTGTTCAACGAAGTAAATATGGGAGCGACGGCCATTGGTACCGGGATCAATTCTGTAGCTGGTTACTCGGAGTCTTGTGTGAAGCATTTATGTGATGTGACCAGTTATCCGATTATATTGGCCACTGATTTGGTAGAAGCAACACCTGATACAGGTTCGTATGTAATCTATTCATCTGCCTTGAAACGTATGGCGGTTAAGATTTCAAAAATCTGTAATGACTTGCGTTTGTTATCCTCAGGTCCACGTGCCGGATTAAATGAGATTAACTTACCTCCAGTGCAACCCGGTTCCTCCATTATGCCCGGGAAGGTAAATCCAGTGATTCCGGAAGTGATGAATCAGATCAGTTACAAGGTGATTGGGAATGATTTAACGGTGACTTTCGCTGCTGAAGCAGGACAGTTACAGTTAAACGTGATGGAGCCGGTATTGGCTTATAGTATCATGGAGTCTATTTTGTTCCTGATGCGCGGAATGGATACATTACGTCTCAAATGTGTGGATGGGATTACTGCCAATCGTGAGGAGTGCGAAAATATGGTATTAAAGAGCATTGGTATTGTAACGGCATTAAATCCTCACATTGGGTATAAGAACAGTACGCGTATTGCCAAGGAAGCGCTTAAAACCGGTAAAGGAGTCTACGAAATTGTTTTGGAAGAAGGTATTTTATCCAAAGAGCAATTGGATGAGATCTTGAAGCCTGAAAATATGATTGGGCCAGCTAAGAGAAGCTAAATTGCTAAAATAACTTTCATTAATTGATAAGCCGGATCTTCACTATGGAGATCCGGTTTTTTTAATAGGTGATTTTCAGGTTGTAGTTGAACTGGCTTAATTACCTGGTTCCTGATTCCTGTCGATGCCTCATACATCTATGTATTAACAAGGCTTGAATGTATTTTATCAGCTTTATATTCTTTAAAGCTTCATGGTTCGAATAAATTATTCATCAGGTTTGTGTGTTTTTATATGAATTGTTTGCTGCTTTTTTCATAACTTCAGTTTCCCAATAAGAATAGGGAAATTATAAGACTAAATAAAAAACAGTCAAATAGTATTGTGCCAAACACGATTAACTAACCACTAAATGAGTCCATTCCGAACTGAGATAGAAATAGCTGAAGCTGCTAAACCCATTGGCTATGATTCAAAGCTCTTGTTTATAGGAAGCTGTTTTGCCGAAAATCTCGGCTCCTTCTTTAAAGCTTCTCGTTTCAATTGTCTGATTAATCCGTTCGGAGTGTTATACAATCCATTGTCTCTAGGTCAAGCCTTGGAATTGATGATGGATAATCGGGAGTTTACTAAAGCAGATCTGCATTTTCATAATGATTTGTGGCACAGTTTTTATCACCACAGTCGGTTTAGTCATGTGAACGCTGACGAGTGTTTGTTAAAGATGAATGCGGATTTGAAAAAGGGACGCGAATTTCTGGAACAGACGGATTACTTGTTTATCACATTGGGTACTGCCTGGGTTTATGAATGGATCGAAAATCAGCAGATTGTAGCCAATTGTCATAAATATCCAAGCCGTCATTTTAATCGTTTCCTGACGAATCCCGAAGAACTCATAGAGCGCTATAAAGACCTTTTGGTCAAACTGCGGGTGTTTAACCCTGGCCTGCAGGTGATCTTTACCATCAGCCCTGTACGCCATTGGAAAGATGGTGCACATGGGAATCAGATTAGTAAAGCTGTATTGCTCCTGGCCACCGAAAAGATATCAGAGCTTTTTGATGGCGTAGACTATTTTCCGGCATATGAATTATTATTGGATGATTTACGCGATTACCGCTTTTATGATGTAGATATGTTACATCCGGGGAGTTTGGCGATTGAGTATATCCGTGAGAAATTCATCGCAGCCTGGATGAATGATGAGGCCCGTCGTTATTTGAAAGATTTTGATGCCATCATCAAAGCCAAAAATCATCGGCCCTTTAATCCTGCTTCTTTGGCCCATCAAAAATTCTTATTGAAGAACCTCGACAAAATTGAGCAGTTGATGAAAAAATATCCAGCCATAAATCTTAACGAAGATAAAGCGGATTTGGAAGCATTGCTCGTGTGAATCTAATATCAAAAAAACGTTTTAATCTATTAAAATAGAGTTAAAAAGCTTTTTTATATTAAAAATTTTTATATCTTAGATGTAACATTAAAAGTAGTTCCGGGCCATCCTACCCGGACAGATGTTACCCCAAATCAACAAGTATTTTAACCGGTTTACCCCAATAGGGTAATAACTTATTGTACCTAATTCTTTAGTTTATGAGCTTTGAACACCTGGACAAAACACGTCTGATTAATTTAGAGTATTCACTATTTAAAGAAGTTTTAAGAACCAACCGTGCCGGTTCTTATTCAAGTAGTTCTATTGTGGGTTGTAATACCCGTAAGTACCATGGTTTATTAGTTACCCCTCTTAAAAAGTTTGAGCATCAGCGGCATGTTCTTTTGTCGTCGTTGGATGTATCAGTTATTCAGCACGATAAGGAGTTTAATTTAGGCATTCGTAAATTTGCAGGGAACCACTATGAACCCAAAGGCCATAAATACATTCGTGATTTCGATCCCATTCCTCAATTGATCTATCGGGTAGGAGGCGTGGTGTTAAAGCAGGAAATCGTATTGGTTGAAAAGGAGAGTCAGGTCCTCTTGCGATACACCTTGCAGGAAGCACATTCTCCTACTGTATTGCGGTTAAAACCTTATTTGGCATTTCGTAATGTACATGCATTGACCTATCAAAACCTTGAGGCCAACACAAAGTATGATAATCAGCCCAATGGTATTCGGATTAAACTATATGATGATCTGCCATATCTGCATATGCAGACAAATAAAGAATCAGATTTTATTGGTGTGCCTGATTGGAATTGTGGAATAGAATACATTAAAGAACAAAAGCGGGGATATGATTTTGTGGAAGATTTATACATTCCCGGCTATTTTGAAGTGCCCATTGAAAAAGGTGAAAGTATTGTCTTTGCAGCGGGCACCCTTCCTGCCAAGCCTAATGGATTAAAAGCAAGGTTTACACGTGAGGCGAAGAAACGTATTCCACGAAATAGTTTGCAGAATAATTTGCTCAATGCAGCGCAGCAATTTATTATTCAGGATGGAAATACATTGTTGCTCATGGCCGGCTATCATTGGTATGGTCCGCGCTTACGGGATACCCTGGTGGCCTTGCCGGGATTAACAGTTTATCAGGACCAGAAGGAGGTGTTTATTAAGATTCTGAATTCAGCTGTTAAACAAATTGAAAAGGAGTACCTCAAAGAAAATCAGGTAGAGCTTGGCTTTATTCATTCACTGGATGCACCACTATGGTTATTTTGGACACTGTCTAAATGTTTCGAATATTGTGGTAATAACAATATTTGGGAAAATTATGGAACCGTCTTAAAAAAAATATTGCGTTTTTATAAGGATAATCATTCGGATCAGATGTGTTTGACACCTGAAGGATTGATTTATGCCCGGCAAAAAGATGTGCCCTTAACCTGGATGAATGCCATGGTGGAAGACGAGCCGGTCACGCCTCGGTATGGAATGCCGGTAGAAGTGAATGCGTTATGGTATAACGCCATTTGTTATGCAGTATACCTGGCTCGTGAAGCTAAGGATGATCTGTTCGTCAAAGAGTGGTTGCCCATGATTGATAGAATTGGGGGCGCATTTGTTAAGGCGTTTTGGATGGAGAAAGAGGGGTATTTGGCGGATGTAGTTGATAAGGATCAACCAGATGTTGCCATCCGACCGAATCAGATTATTACCGTTGCATTGGATTTCTCACCGCTTACCATCGAGCAGAAAAATGCAGTGGTTGAGGTTGTTAAAAAAGAGTTGCTCACACCTCTCGGACTACGCAGTCTCTCCCCACAAGATGTGAAATATCGCGGAGTGGTGGAAGGATCGATTGCCCAGCAAGGCTTAGCATTGCACCAGGGTACAGCCTACCCATGGCTCATCGCTTTTTTTGCCGATGCGTATTTAGAACTGCACAAACAAAGTGGCGTAAATTTTATCAAACGTCTGCTGGAAGGTTTTGAAAAAGAGATGAGTGAAAACTGCCTTGGATCTATTTCTGAGTGTTATAATGGAAACCCACCCCACTCCGGAAAAGGAGCTGTCTCAATGGCCTGGAATGTGGCCGGTGTTTTGCGAGTAATCAAACTAATTGAATCATACGAATAAGACTTATTATTTATGAGGGTACTCATGTTTGGATGGGAATTCCCACCCCACATCTCCGGAGGATTAGGAACTGCTTGTTATGGTTTAACAAGGGGCTTGTCGCATATCAAAGATTTAGATGTCACGTTTGTGGTGCCAAAGGCTTTTGGTGACGAAGACCAGTCGGCTATGAAATTAGTAGGAGCCAATAATATTTCTATTCGACAACGAAAGCTGGATGTACAGTATTTTACCAAGAAACTGGATTATATTGAAGTTGAATCCAAATTAGTGCCCTATGTGGATCCCGAAGATTTTTGGACACTCAACGAATTAGAAGTGGCCGGTTCGCGTAAGCTCATTCAAACCAATGAAGAGGGACGTATTGAGTTTTCAGGTAAATATGGTGCGGATTTAATGCAGGAAATTGCTAATTATGCTGTGGTAGCCAATGTAATCGCTCAGGATACGGACTTTGATCTCATTCATGCCCATGATTGGCTCTGTTATCCTGCGGGTATTGCAGCCAAGGAAGCCAGTGGTAAACCGTTAGTGGTGCATGTTCATGCGACCGATTTTGATCGTAGTGGTGGCAGTGTTAATCCGGCTGTTTTTGATATTGAAAAGCGAGGGATGAATGCTGCAGATAAAATAATAGCAGTCAGTAATCTCACCCGGCGCACGGTTATTGAAAAGTATGGTATCGCTCCCGAAAAAGTGGTGACGGTATATAATGCGGTGGAACCAACCAATGAAATAAACGGACAAGTAATCCGTAAGAATATGGATGAAAAAATAGTCACTTTTCTGGGACGAATCACCATGCAAAAGGGACCCGAATATTTCATTGAAGTGGCCAACCAGGTGCTGCAAAAAATGGATAATGTCCGTTTTGTAATGGCTGGTAGTGGCGATATGATGGAAAAAATGATTCGTCGGGCCGCGAGTTTGAAGATTATGGATAAATTTCACTTCACTGGTTTTTTGAAAGGGGATGATGTGTTTACCATGTTGCGCATGAGTGATTTGTATGTGATGCCATCTGTTTCTGAGCCCTTTGGAATTTCTCCGCTTGAAGCCATGCAGAGTTCTGTTCCCGTTTTAATATCGCATCAATCCGGTGTTGCCGAGATTTTAACCTATGCCATTAAAACCAACTTCTGGGACATTGACGCCATGTCCGATGCCATTTATGGTGTGTTAAGTTATCCTGGTTTATCCAAAATGTTCATTAAGCATGGAAAAACCGAAGTGGATTCACTCAAATGGGAAAATTCAGCCCGGCATGCCAAAGAAGTCTATAATAGTATGATAAACTGATTGAAAACTTTTAACTATGAAGAATATTTGCTTCTACTTCCAGGTTCATCAGCCTTTCCGCTACAGAAAATACCGTTTTTTTGATATTGGCGATGATCATTATTATTACGACGACTACACAAATGAACTGGTCCTTCATAAGGTAATGACGAAATGCTATTTGCCTGCGAATAAACTATTATTAAAACTTATAAATAAACATAAAGGACAATTTAAAATCGCTTTTTCAATTTCTGGGATTGCTTTGGATCAGTTTCAATTGTATGCCCCTGAAGTGATCGATAGTTTCCGGGAGTTAGTAGATACCGGACATGTTGAACTGTTAAGTGAAACGTATTCGCATTCTTTGGTTGCTCTCAAAGACAGACAGGAGTTTGAAAAACAGGTGAATCAGCACCGTGAGGCGTTGAAAGATTTATTTGACTATACACCAATTGTTTTCCGAAATACGGAGTTGATCTACTCTGATCAGATAGGTGAGATGGTGGCCGACATGGGATTTAAAGCGATGTTAACCGAAGGGGCCAAGCATATATTGGGGTGGAAAAGTCCGAATTTCATGTATTGTAATTCCATTAACCCACGGCTGAAGGTATTGCTTAAAAATTATGTTTTGAGTGACGATATAGCTTTCCGGTTCGGGAATAAAGAGTGGAATGAATGGCCATTATCTACCAAGAAATACGTAAGCTGGATGAAAGAATTAGATGCCAAAGAGGAGGTGGTTAATCTTTTTCTGGATTATGAAACGTTTGGTGAGCATCAATTGAAAGAAACTGGTATTTTTGAGTTTCTGGAGGATCTGCCAAAACAAGTATTGGCCGATAGTAGATTACGATTTGCTACACCATCAGAACTGGCGGATAAACTACAACCTATTTCTGCTATCCAGGTCCCAACCCCCATTAGCTGGGCGGATGAAGAAAGGGATATCACAGCTTGGCTGGGTAACGAAATGCAACATGAGGCATTTGATAAACTTTATTCTTTATTGCCTAAAATCAATCAGTGTACGGATGAGCGTTTATTAAAGGATTGGCGATATCTGCAAGCCAGTGATCACTTTTATTACATGTGTACAAAGTTCTTTTCAGATGGCGAGGTGCATGCTTATTTTAATCCGTATGACACCCCATATGAGGCGTTTATTAATTATATGAATATTTTGAGTGATTTTGCCTTGCGTTTAAATTCAGCTGTTCCTGAAACCTCTTCAGACCAGGAACTGGCCAATTTGTCTCGCCTTGTTGAAGAGAAAGAAGAACGTATCCGCTTGTTGGAAGAAAAATTAAAAGCGAAAAATAAAACAACCAAGAAAGGTGGTGGGGCAAAACCCAGAAAACCTCAAAGTAAGGTTTTTGTCTAACTCGTTTTATAATTTGGATAGAAGAATCATTAATCACAAAAACAAGTAACCATGATCAAAAAGCAATTCTTAAAAAGTCGTCCCGAATGTAAAGTGACGTTTAAAGTGAAAGAAATACCAGGAATTGAATCAGTAGAAACAGTGAAGGTTGTTGGTGATTTTAACAAATGGAACATCGAGTGTGAGCCGATGGATCAATTGAAAAATGGTAGTTATACGCAAGTTTTAAAGCTTGAAACTGGTCGAAGAGTGCAGTTTCGCTATTTGGTTAACAACGACATTTGGTTAACAGATGAGGAGGCCGATGAATTTGCTGACACAGGAATTGGTAACAATGAGCTGAATAGTGTATTGGTGTTGTGATCGCTTACGGAAGTAATGTTGAGAGTGGTTATTGGTTTGAAACGAAAAAATTGGTGGAATGATTAATAGTTATTTGATGCCCGACTATGTGTTTGAAGCAAGTTGGGAGGTTTGTAATAAAATGGGTGGGATTCACACGGTGTTGGCCACCAAAGCTCAAACGTTGGTGCAACAATTTCAGGATAATTTAATTTTTATTGGCCCTGATGTCTGGCGTGGTTCTACTAGTAATCCTGAATTTATTCAGGATGACTTTCTTTTTCAGGAGTGGAAGGAGGAGACAGAGCAGGAGGGCATAAATATTCGAATTGGAAGGTGGAACATTGTTGGAAAACCCATTGTTATATTAGTTGATTTCTCCGGATTTGTACAAACAAAGAACGAAATACTGGCAAAGTATTGGGATTGGTTTAAAGTAGATAGTTTAAGCGGTGAGTGGGATTACATAGAGTCTGTTTTATTTGGATATGCATCTGGTAAAGTGATTGAGAGTTTCTATCGTTTTCATTTAACCATGAATGATAAAGTAGTGGCTCATTACAATGAGTGGATGACTGGTTCAGGGGCTTTGTATTTGAATAAGGTATTACCTCAGGTGGGCACTATCTTCACTACCCATGCAACGGTGGTAGGTCGTTCCCTGGCTGGTAATGGATATACCTTTTACGATCACTTGAGTAATTATGACGGGGATGCCAAAGCTCAGGAATTATTTGTGGTGTCCAAACACTCCATGGAGAAAAAGACCGCTCTTAATGTGGATTGTTTTACTACCGTATCTGATATCACAGCTCGTGAATGTTATCAGTTTCACGGACGTGAAATCGATGTGGTGACCCCCAACGGATTCGAAGAAGATTTCGTGCCTCAAAGTGAGGAGTATGAAAAGAAACGCAAGGCTGCCCGTGAAAAACTGAAACAGGTATCTCAGGCTCTGTTAGGTTATGAGCTTAGTGATGACGCATTATTCATTGCCAATAGTGGCCGGTACGAATATAAAAATAAAGGCATCGATGTGTTTATGGATGCCTTGAAGGAATTGAATGAGTCAGGTCACTTAAAGCGCGAAGTGGTGGCCTTTGTATTAATACCGGCAAATACTTACGGACCTCGGAAAGATTTGATATCAAAACTGGAAAACCCATCCGATACGACGCTTTTGGATAATCCATTTTTGACACATGGGCTCAATGATTTAGGATACGATCCGATCATTAATAAACTGCAGGATATTCATTTGAGCAACGATGCTGATGATAAAGTGAAGTTGATCTTTGTGCCTTCCTATTTACATGGTGACGACGGTATCTTGAACCTTCATTATTATGATGTGCTTATAGGGATGGATCTAACGGTCTTCCCATCGTATTACGAGCCTTGGGGATATACACCTGTGGAGAGTCTGGCTTTCAACATTCCTACGATCACCACGGATTTGGCAGGTTTTGGACTATGGGCGCGTCAATTCTCCAAGAGTATTACGGATGGTGTTGAAGTCCTTCATCGGGATGATGAGAATCATAAAAATGTATCACTTGCCATATCAGGAGTAATCGCTCAATATGCCGGTTTATCTGTTGATGAGGTGAAGATTGTCAGTGCTAAATCTCGTCAGATTGCACAATCAGTGCAATGGGAGACCCTTATTAAGAATTATTATAAAGCATATGATCTCGCATTAAAAGCTGTGAATGGCCGGCGTGATAGTTTTAGTCCTATTAAGAAGGAAGCACGTGTTCGAGTCAAACCGCAGGTTTCGGCGCTACCCGTTTGGAAAAAAATCGTAGTTAAATCGCGGTTGCCCAAACGCCTGAAGGTTCTGCATGAATTGTCTCGTAATCTTTGGTGGTCATGGAATTACCAGGCCATGGAATTGTTCGGATTTATCGATCCCATACTATGGAAAGAGGTTAAACGAAATCCAATCCTGTTATTAGATCAGGTTTCTTTTGAACGCTTATCAGAACTTTCCAATAATGAAGATTTTGTAAATAAAGTAGATCAGGTCTATTCGATGTTTCATAATTACATGGAGCGACCATTCGAAGAGGGGCCTGCTATCACCTATTTCAGCATGGAGTATGGGATTAGTGATGTATTGAAGATTTATTCGGGCGGTTTAGGAGTACTGGCTGGTGATTATCTCAAAGAAGCCAGTGACTGTGCCGTTAATATGGTAGCCGTCGGATTGCTTTATCGACATGGTTATTTCCGACAGTCTCTCTCCTTAAATGGTGAACAGCTGGCTAATTATGATGCGCAGGAGTTCTCAAGCCTTCCGTTGGAAGAGGTCAGACAAGAAGATGGAACACCTTGTCAGGTCACCATTAATATGCCCGGACGGACCGTTTATGCAAAAGTGTGGCGGGCCATGGTTGGACGCATTCCACTGTATTTATTGGATACAGATATGCAGCTGAATTTACCGGCTGATCGCCATATCACCCATAGTTTGTATGGAGGTGATTGGGAGAACCGCCTGAAACAAGAGATACTTTTGGGAATGGGTGGTATTCGTATATTGGATTCCATGAATATTAAAAGTGATTTATACCATTGTAATGAAGGACATGCTGCACTTATTAATATTCAACGATTGATCAATCTGATCGAGCAAAAGTTTACCTATCATGAAGCCATGGAAATTGTGCGGTCTACATCCCTGTTTACTACACATACACCAGTGCCGGCAGGTCATGATAAGTTTGATGAAGATATGTTCAGGATCTACTTACGGCATATCCCTGAGAAATTAACCATTTCATGGGATGAGTTTATGAACCTGGGACGTGAAAATCCAGGCGATGTCCATGAGAAGTTTAACATGAGTAACCTGGCCGCTAAAACATCGCAGGAAATGAATGGGGTGAGTTGGTTGCACGGTGAGGTTTCCAAGAAGATGTTCAAAAATCTGTGGAAAGGATTTTTTGCCGAGGAATTACACATTGGATATGTAACCAATGGCGTTCATTATAGCACCTGGACCGGTAAAGAAATGCGTAAGTTTTATGAAACGCAGTTCGATGATGACTTCATGTCCGATTTAGCCAATAAGCGCTATTGGGAACACATACAGAGTATTGCTGATGATAAGATCTGGGATATCCGAAATCAGCTTCGGAAAAAACTGATGGTGTTTATAAAGGACCGGATCAAGAAAAATATGGCCACGCTTCATGAGGATCCTTCCCTGGTATTTGAAGTGCTGGAAAGGATGAATGATAAAACCTTGACCATCGGCTTTGCA
This sequence comes from Marinilabiliaceae bacterium, assembly GCA_016342595.1. Lineage (GTDB taxonomy): Bacteria > Bacteroidota > Bacteroidia > Bacteroidales > Marinilabiliaceae > JAEINY01. The sequence goes on along the minus strand of JAEINY010000006.1, from coordinate 50,738 downwards.
AGGCGTTTCGCTACTTACAAGCGGGCTCATCTGTTATTTACGGATACCGAACGATTGGATAAGATTGTTAACAATAAGGATCGTCCGGTGCAATTTATCTTTGCAGGGAAAGCACACCCGGCAGATGGCGGCGGGCAATCGTTGATTAAGCACATCGTTGAAATATCGCGTCGTCCGGAGTTTGTGGGAAAAATTGTTTTCCTGGAAAATTACGACATGGAGCTGGCCAAGCGCTTAGTCAGTGGCGTTGATGTTTGGATGAATACACCCACTCGACCATTGGAAGCATCCGGTACCTCCGGTCAGAAGGCTGAAATGAATGGTGTGTTGAATTTGAGTGTATTGGACGGTTGGTGGTTTGAAGGTTATCGCGAGAATGCCGGGTGGTCGTTAACGGAACAACGGACTTATGAAAATCAAAGTTACCAGGATGAGTTGGATGCTGCTGTTTTGTATAGTATCCTTGAGAATGAATTAATCCCTCTGTATTACGATCAGGATGATCAAGGAGTACCACGTGGTTGGATGGAGTATGTGAAGAATTCCATTGCCCAGATAGCACCTGAGTTTACAACGAAACGTATGTTGGATGATTATAAGAATAAATTTTACCGTCCTCAGCATAAGCGATCAGCAAAGTTAAAAGCAGATGATTATCAACTGGCACGTGAGCTGGCGGCCTGGAAACGCAAAGTGCTGGCTGCATGGGATGAGGTAGAAATTATTGACATGGATATGCCTGATATCGGCAAGCAGGAGTTAGGTATTGGGGATAAATATAGTATTAAGATAGCAGTTGATCTGAAACGTTTATCCGGTGTTGATTTAGGTATGGAAATGGTTATCGCTGAAGGAAGTGAAGACGGGGAGTATACAATGGTACACACGGAACCTTTTGTGGTAGAAAAGAAAGAAGGGACAAAATTGTATTTCCTTTTGAATCACACCTTAAACCTACCCGGTATTTTTAAGTTTGGTGTCAGAATGTATCCGTATCACAATGAATTAGCACATAAGCAGGACTTTGGTGTGATGCGTTGGTTATAAATCAGGTTAGGAATAAACTTAGATGAGGTCAGTGTTTAATTACGCTGGCCTTTATTTGTGAGGGCAAATTACAGACCTTATCAATAAATATACTAAGAGGATTTTATTTAAAATAATTCATCTATTTTATTGTAGTATTATTTTTTTTTATACTTTTAATTTATACAAGCTTTACTAAAAGGCATTTATTGTCGGGAAAATTAATAAACGGGTTTTTTATACCAATTAAACCTTAGTATTCAAACCGAATGGATATATCCGGTATGTATTAACATGCACGGATGTGTTTGTATGCCGAATCTCTATGAAATCTAATGAAATCAATCAAAGTTCTTTTTTAAAAAGACATTGTAATCGACAAGTACTTTTTAGAATTCCATTTCTTATTATTCTTTTGAATAGCGTTGGAGGAATTATTTTTGCCCAAAAATGTGAGTTGGTGGGTAAACTTATCCACGATTTATCCGGTGAACCCATGGCTTATGCCAGTGCCATCCTAAGCTCTCCTAAGGATACCACTATACTATTAGGAGCCGTTACCGATGATAGTGGTCAGTTTGTTATCAAACATGCCAGGCAAGGTAACTATCAGTTAAAACTTAGTTTTGTGGGGTATCAGTCTGTTGTTGTAGATGATATATTATTGCAACGAGGTGTTCGTGATGTTGGAGAGATCCGCATGCAAATGCTGGCGGAAAACCTGGAGGATATAACCGTACGATCGGCCAAATCTGCGATTAATTATAAAGTTGATCGGAAGGTGATTGATGCCGGTAGTTTCCCCGGTGCTAATGTGGGGATGGACTTGCTGGAGAACATTCCCTCCTTGCAAGTAGATTTTGAAGGGAAATTAACTTATCGTGGTGACGGAACCTTTAAAGTGTTTATTAATGGTAATCCCACCTTCCAGGGAGAAGAGAAACTAAGGCAGATACCGGCTGATCGTATTGACCAGATTGAAGTGATCACCAATCCATCTGCCAAATATGATGCGGAGGGTACAGCGGGAATCATCCAGGTGATCCTTAAAAAAAATCGTTTGGAAGGGTTCAACATCAGTACGGGTGCCATGGTGAATACACGTGAAGGCTATGAATGGAACCTGTCAGTTGATAAGAAAGGCGATCGGGGGGGATGGCATTTGCTCTGGAAATATGGATATGATGTTCGAAGTAAGTATGACTATGAAAAGTATCGCGAGGTCTATCAGGATAATCAGACTTACATCACCCATTCTGATAAAACAAAAAAAGTGGGGGCTTTATCAAGTTTTTTGGTATTTGGTCTGAATCATGATCTATCGGATAAAGATTTTGTAGATGTATCCTTTTTTCTTCAACCATTAACCTGTAAAAACGATCATGAAGAGGAGTGGGATATTGAGGAGCGAAAACTGGTTGATGGGATTCAGGTGGATCCCGAAAAAGGTTACCGGATGAACTCTATTCTGGATATGACCTACAGTTATTGGGGGAGTTCATTAACTTATAAACACGCCTTTGATAAGAAAAGAAGTCATCAATTTTCTTCTTTTCTTAAGTTGACGGGTTATTTGGTCGACATGGAAAAGGATCAAAAGGATACCAGGTATGATGATCCCATCACTTATCAGGGTTTTAAAAATAGCGAGAGCGATGAGTTTGATATTCTTGCAAAGATCGATTATAAACGGCCCTTGGGCGATAATAGTAACCTGGAAACAGGGTTGAATTTTGATTCTGAGAAAATACCGGTGGTTGCTTCGGCAAGTGGTACTTATGATGAACAAGGTGATTTCCATCCATTTTCTTCCGAACCGCTTGATCAGGAGGTTGATTTTAAACAGGATATTTATGCCGGATATGCCATCTTTAAAAGTAGGTGGAATAAATTGAAGTATCAATTGAGTATGCGGGTGGAGCATACAGAACGCAAATCTGATTACAGTTATGCAGAGGTAAATGGGAGGGCTGAATTCCCGGATCGGGAAACATTTACAGATTTCTTCCCAAGTTTTCACGCCATGTATAAACTATCTGATGTTACCCAGTTGTCCGCCAGTTATTCGCGTCGGATAAACCGGCCGGGCTATTGGAATTTAATACCCATGCGCGTTTATGCCACCCCTTTTTCATTTTATACTGGTAATGGGAGTCTGATGCCGGCCACTTCAGATGCTTTTGAATTGAATTATAAACGTTCCTGGGATAAAGATTTTGTAGCTGTTGAGGGATTCATGCGCCGAACCGGGAATGTCATTCAGGATTATTATCGGCCAGCCAGTGAGAATATCATGGAAGCAACACCTGAGAATGTAGGAACTTCATGGAGTTATGGAGTGGAGCTGATGACGGGAGTGGATATTTTCCCCTGGTGGAATGCCAATCTTTCGACCAGTTTATTCACATATCAGTTAGACGTTGATGTGGAACAGAATCAAAAAACAGAAAATCAATTTAAGGCGGATTCTCGTTTTAACAATACTTTCAGATTGCCGCATTCCATGATGGTAAAATGGGATGTACGTTATAACAGCCCAACCGTGAAAGCCCAGATCAAAAAAGATGGTTATGCCTATTCGAATCTGGCTTTTAATAAAGCTTTTAATGATCGGACCTGGCGAGTGACCTTAAGCTGGTCAAATATTTTTAATTCTTATAAGTATGATTTTCGAGGGCATGATGTCGATTTTTACGAGAATGGTCATTACGCCAGTGAGCCTTATCTTTCCTTTAAGGTGGTTTACACATTTGATAATCAAAAATAGTAGTTGTATTCTAATTGCCGATCGATTTATTTTAAAATAAGGTATTTGGCAGTCGGTTATCATACACTACTAAGGTTTGTATTTAAGAAATAAGGTTTATTGATTATCATTTAAACCTTATTTCCAGGTTTTAAACCTTAGTAGATGATGATTGTCTCTTTTTGTTTGGTTCTATCTCAATTAGTGGTTGGTGATAATTCAAAACATTAACATTCAACCACTTCGTGGTTGTAAAAGAATAATACTGAAGGGATTGATTGTTAATAGCCGCGGGTGAAACCCGTGGTGTAATCAACAAAAGCACCACAAGCCGGAATGGGTTGAATCATCCAACCTTTAACTCTGACAGGGCCTTTTGTTTATAGCTACTCCGATACCTTGATATTATTACCAGTGAACTTAAAAAGTTCTGCAGGCTACAAAACCACGTGTCATCGCACCTGATATCACACGTCATTTTGCCTAAAACCACGTGTGATATGCCTTGGAATCACGCTTCCCTTTGAGCTAAACCACGCCTTCTTTGACTCCACATCACACGTGATTTGCTCCAAGATCACCTGTGGTTTATATCCACATCACACGTGCTTCGGCTCCGGATCACACTTTGAAAAATAACCTTCGAGTATTCTTTGTGATTTAGTGACTTGGTGGCAACTTTTTCATTTTTGGAGACCCTCCTTTTATTTTAGTGTACACTGCGTATGTGTTTCTTTTCGAAAACGGAACCCGTTCGTGCTGGCAAATAGAGTAACAATTGATGTTGTTTGGCATCTAAAGGCAACTGCTGAGAATAATACATATAGCTCTTGTCTACGCGATCAAATCCGCCAAATGCTGGTTCGTCAGTACACAGTACCAGTTCATATTTTCCGGCAGATGCGGGTATGCCATAATCGGTATAGGAGCGATCGGGACTAAAATTAAAAACGAACAAATATTCTCCCCTTGAAAATGCCAAAACCTGATCTTCTTCCCGGTCGAGGTGTTTATAATTGGGCGAAGCCATAAAGTTTGTTGCACGAACCAACTGAATCATTTTTTTATCAAAGGCCTGTAGGTATTGATACTTTAAATCCGGATGATCGGCCAACGACCACTGCCGACGGGCGTAATGGTAGGAATTATTATTGCCTTCGCGCGGAAAATCAATCCATTCAGGATGACCAAATTCATTTCCCATGAAATTGAGGTAACCACCCGGGCTGGTGCCCAGCGTAATGAGCCGGATCATCTTGTGTAAGGCTATGGCGCGGTCAATGATTATACTTGGGGTATGGATGGACATTTTTTCATACATATCCTTATCGGCCAATCGGAAAATAATGGTTTTATCGCCTACAAGTGCCTGATCATGTGACTCGGCATAGGAGATGGTTTTTTCTTCGACCCGATGTTGCGATAATTCATGGTAGATTTGTGCCACATTCCAGTTTTCATCTGCCTGCTCCTTGATGAGTTTTATCCAGAAATCGGGTATCCCCATTGATAATCGATAATCAAAGCCAATGCCACCCGCTTCTATTTCTCCGGCAATGCCTGGATAACCGCTCATTTCCTCTGCAATGGTTAATGCCGAAGGTTTAAGATGGTGTATTAAGTGGTTGGCCAGTGTCAAATAGGTAAGGGCATGGGGATCTGTTGCACCGGAAAAATAATCAGCGTATTCCACAAAGTTCTTGCCGAGGCCATGGTCGTGGTATAGCATGCTGGTTACTCCATCAAATCGATAACCGTCAAAGTGATATTCCTCCAGCCAATACATGCAGTTTGATAACAGGAACTGCAAAACTTCCCTTTTCTCGTAATTGAAACAACGACTATCCCAGGCTGGATGTTGCCCTTTTTCGCCACCGTAGAAATACAGATCGTCTTTCCCATCGAATAAGCTGAGCCCTTCCAGCTCATTTTTAACGGAATGAGAATGGACAATATCCATGATAACGGTTAAACCCATTTGATGAGCTGTGTCAATGAGTTGTTTTAATTCTTCAGGAGTACCAAAGCGGGATGAGACAGCGAAGAAGTTCGATACGTGATATCCAAAACTACCATAATAAGGATGTTCCTGGATGGCCATCAACTGGATGGTGTTGTAGCCGAGTTCTTTTATTCTGGGAAGTGTATTTTCAGTAAACGCTTTGAAGCTGGTTACCTTTTCTTCCTCCGAAGACATACCGATGTGCGCTTCATAAATGATGGGCATATCGCTTGTTGGTTGAAAAGACTGATCCGTCCATACATGGTGAGCAGAAGGAGCCCATACCTGGGCGTCATATACCAGCGTTGTGTCATCTTGAATGACTCTGTTGGCATAAGCGGGAAGTCGATAGCCATCGCCGCCTTCCCAAAAAATATGCAGTTTGAATTTATCGCCATGTTTGATGGCTTTTGGGGGTAAATGTATCTCCCAAATGCCCTCTTCCAATCGATTCAGTTTAAACGAATCGAGCAATTGCCAATTGGTGAAATCACCGGTTAAAAAAACAGAGGTGGCATTGGGAGCCCACTCTCTAAAAATCCACCCATCGCTTGATTGGTGTAAACCATACTGGTGGTGCATACTGGCGAAGGCTTTCAGACTTCCGGAGAACTGTTCTATTTCATCCAGTTTGTCCTTGAAGCGCTCATGTTGTGAAATAATATCTGATTCAAATGGTTTGAGCCAGATGTCTTTTTCAATAAGGGTAGGTTTGTTCATGGTTTTTATATTAGACCTGATTGAATCAGGTTTTCAAGATCCTCAGGCGTATCAATAGAGATGCTTTCGCTAAGTGTTTCTTTTACTTGAATGCGATAACCGTTTTCTAACCAACGCAACTGTTCAAGTGATTCTGTTAATTCAAGGGGAGATTGTTCCAGTTTTGTAATTTCCCTTAAAACATCCGTGCGGTACCCATACAGGCCTATGTGATTGTAATATTTGTGTTTCTGAATCCAGTCCGATTCAGGTATGCCTCTGAAATAGGGGATTGGTGAACGACTAAAGTAGAGGGCTTGCTGACTGCAGTCAACCACCACTTTAGGTTTATTGGGATTAAAGAGGTCTTCTTTGTTATCAATGGGTTTAACCAGTGTGGCCAATTGTGTTTCCGGATCATTGAAACAATCAGTGACCGCTTCTATTTGAGCCGGATTAATAAACGGTTCATCTCCCTGGATATTTATAACAGCGTGAAAGGTAATATTTTCTTGTTTTTCAATTTTTGTGAGTGCTTCGGCACATCGATCGGTACCACTTTGATGTTTTTCAGAAGTCATAACTACACGACCGCCAAATTTCTTCACCGCCTCTTCTATTCGAGGGTCATCGGTAGCGACGTATACATGGTGTAATTGTTTTTTTGTCTGTTCGTACACCCGCTGAATCATTGGTTTGCCACCAATATTGGCAAGCGGTTTACCTGGAAAACGTGTGGAACCGTATCGGGCCGGGATCAATCCTAATATCAATTGTGTGTTCATTGTTAGTATCTCGTTTATAGTACCTGTAAATTTAAAAGATATTTCTTAGCAGGGCAGCCTCAGGAAAATACTTTTATCGATTTTCTAAAAAAAAAGCATGAGAATTGTAACTTTGTCAGGTAAACCTGAAAAAATAGCAGTTCACATGGATATACAACAAATCAAACAGCGATTTGGAATTATAGGTAATGCTGATGGGTTGAATCGGGCTATTGATGTGGCTGTTCAAGTGGCACCTACTGATCTTTCGGTCTTGATTACTGGTGAAAGTGGAACGGGTAAAGAGTCATTTCCTAAGATTATACATACATATAGTGCACGTAAACATGGGCCATATATTGCTGTTAACTGTGGGGCCATCCCGGAAGGAACCATTGATTCTGAATTATTTGGTCATGAAAAAGGAGCTTTTACCGGAGCTCTTTCCGACCGTAAGGGCTATTTTGAAGAAGCCAATGGCGGGACTATTTTTTTAGATGAAGTAGGGGAATTGCCTTTGTCCACTCAAGTACGTCTGTTGAGGGTGTTGGAGACCGGAGAATTTATCAAAGTGGGATCATCCAAAGTAATAAAAACGAATGTGCGAGTGATAGCAGCTACCAATGTGCAAATGGAAAATGCCATTAAGGAGGGTAAATTTCGGGAAGATCTTTATTACCGTTTAAGTAGTGTGCCAATTAAAATACCACCATTGCGGAATCGTTCAGAAGATATTTATTTGTTGTTTCGTAAATTTTCCAATGATTTTGCAGACCGATATCGCATGCCGGCTATCCGCTTGAATGAGGAAGGCAAGGAGATGTTGATGCGTTATCGCTGGCCGGGAAATATCCGGCAGCTGAAAAACATTACAGAACAAATTTCTGTCATTGAACAACGCCGTGAAATTGATGCAGATAATTTGAGAGGCTATTTGCCGTCTCAAATAGGCGAAAACCTGCCGGCAGTGGTCGGGAATAAATCTGGTGAGGATGCCGGTTTTAGTACCGAACGAGAGATCTTGTACAAGGTGTTGTTTGATATGAAAAAGGATATGAACGACCTAAAAAAACTGGTGTTGGAAATCATGGAAGGAGGTAGTGCCAGTATGCAGGAGGAACATGCCAATATTATTCAAAAGCTCTATCAGACTGAAGAAGGTGAATTTGTGTCGTCCAAAAAAACAGCACCCGTTAAATATTCGGCACCTGACGTAGAAGAGGGTATTCAGGATACGGAAGAATTTGTGGAAGAATCGTTGTCGTTAGCGGATAAGGAAATTGAAATGATTCGCAAAGCATTGGAGAAGTACAATGGAAAACGAAAGCAAGCAGCTCAGGAATTGGGTATCTCGGAACGTACATTGTATCGCAAAATTAAAGAATATCAGATAGAAGGATAAGATGAAATATTTAAAGCTAATAGCAATTGTAATTTTGGCCACAGGGATGTGGGGATGTTCCATAAATGTAACGATGAGTGGTGCTTCTATCCCGGATAACATCAATAATTTCTCGGTGCAATATTTCGAGAACCGAGCCCCTCTGATTAATCCAACCTTAAGCCAGAATTTTACGGAAGGATTAAAAGATAGGATCACTCAGGAGTCCCGTTTGATTTTGAAAAATGGAACGGGAGATGTAGATTTTTCTGGTGAGATTACAGGGTATAATATACGGCCAATGGCGATTCAGGCGGATGCCCTATCGGCAATGACGCGTTTGACGCTGACGGTTAAAGTGCGGTATAAAAACTATAAAGATCCGAAGGTCAATTGGGAATCTTCCTTTTCAGCCTTTCGTGAGTTTGACTCATCTCTGAACATCAATGATGTGGAGGAAGAATATGTGGGGGAAATAATCGAAGAAATAACAGAGAATATTTTCAATAAGACATTTTCAGACTGGTAATAACCGGATTATGAATTTATAGAATTATCCCGCCACTGCATTTTTGCAGGAGGGTAATTGATTAATTGACCTCAATACATAGAATAGTAGCACATTACTTGAATAGATGAATAAATCACATTTTTTTGACTTGGTGAATCACCCTGAAGAGCTGAATAAGGAAACACTTCAGTCATTGACTGAAATCGTGACAGAGTATCCTTGGTTTCAGGTAGGGCGAATGTTGTTGGTCAAAAATCTGCATATGCTTGATCATGTCAGGTATAATAGTGAGTTAAAGGTGGCTGCAGCACATATTTCCGATCGTGCCCGATTATTTGATTTAATTCATAAACCAGTTGAAAAAGCTGAAGAAACAATAGAAGAAACTTGTATTGATCAGGCTGAATCGAAAGGTAAGGACATTTTACCCCTTGAAAGTGATACTGTGGATGAGGTGGATGTGAAAGTGGATGGGGGCTCAAACGAGAAAAAACCATCTTTTCCTTCGACATCTTCAGTTGGGATTTCTACAAAAGTTAAATCGCTTACTGATTATTTTCAATCCAGTGATGTGTATCAAACAGGAGAAGGAATGAATGTTGATTTTACGATACCAGTTGTTAAAGGTAAGGTGCCGGAGATCACTGATACACCTGATGATCTGAAAATAGAGGGTGCTGATTTGCCGGGTTATGATACCCCGGAGACAACTGCTTATCAATTATCCGAAGGAGTGGCTTATCATGAAGTAACTGAAGAGAACAGATCTTTTTCAGATTGGTTAAATATGTTACAGCATGTGCCCATTCAGCAGGAGGCGATATTGAAAGAAAAGCCAGTTCAAAAACGTAGTCAGCAGATTATTGATAACTTTTTGACGATGGAACGGCCGCGATTAATTCCGGTTGAAAAGACAGAGCAGGAACCTTCTGCAATCAGTGATCAGGTGGCTTCAGCAGGCAACGATAGCGACGATCTGATGTCTGAAACATTGGCAAGTATTTATATTAAGCAAAAGTATTACCGTAAAGCCATCAGTATATTCGATAAGTTACGTTTGAAATATCCCGAAAAAAATACTTACTTTGCAGATCAAATTAGTGAATTAGAAAAATTAATTATCAACAATAAAAAATAGCAATATGTATTCGTTTATCTCGATACTGACCATTATTGTCAGCATACTACTTGTTCTTATCGTTTTGGTTCAGAATTCAAAGGGAGGCGGTTTGGCGTCTAATTTCTCTGCTTCAAACCAAATGATGGGTGTTCGTAAAACCACTGATTTTCTTGAAAAGGCAACTTGGACCTTAGCAGGTTCTCTGATGGTTTTGGCATTTGTAACAGTTATGTTTTTGCCGAAAGATGAGAAAAGAGGCGCTATGATTGATGAAAAATTGGACAGCATGCAGCCTGCACAAACGGAGCAACCGGGTGTATTCGCTCCACCAGCACAAGGAGATGAAAACAATACTGAGACTTCAGAGGATAAAAAATAGTACAATATTCTTAAAAGATAGAGAGTGTCAGACTGTCAGGTGCAGTCTGACACTCTTTTTTTTGTTTGTAATCAACGACCTAACCTGATATCAATACGTGTTGTTTTGGCAGACAACTGAAAAAATGACTGTGTTTTACCTGAAAAAAAGTTGTAAATTGGTTTGGCATACTTTCTGTTCAAACCCCATTCAAATAATTGTAATTGTTTAATCATTTAAATTTAAATAGATATGTCAGAATTAAAAGGAAGAGTTCTAGCCGGAAAGATTTTGGTAAAGCCTCAAGCTGCTGAAGAAAAAACAGTAAGCGGAATTATTATTCCTGATTCAGCCAAAGAAAAGCCATTGCAAGGTCAGGTTGTTTTAGCTGGTGAAGCTAAAGCTGATGAGCCAATGGAAGTAAAAGTTGGTGATGTGGTTTTGTATGGTAAATATTCCGGTACTGAGTTGTCAATTGATGGTGTAGACTATTTGTTGATTTCTCAAACTGATGTATTGTATATTCTTTAATTGTAATTCCCGAAATAGATTAAAAATATTATAAAATGGCTAAAGAAATAAAATTTAATATCGAAGCTCGTGACCTGCTTAAAAAAGGTGTGGACGAGTTGGCCAATGCTGTAAAAGTAACTTTAGGTCCTAAAGGAAGAAACGTTGTTATTGATAAAAAATTCGGTGCGCCTATAATCACCAAAGATGGTGTATCGGTAGCTAAGGAAGTTGAATTAGCAGATCCTTACGCGAATATGGGCGCCCAAATGGTGAAAGAAGTGGCTTCTAAAACTGGTGATGATGCTGGTGATGGAACAACTACTGCTACTGTTTTGGCACAGTCGATCATTAACGTTGGTGTGAAAAACGTAACGGCAGGTGCCAATCCAATGGAATTGAAAAAAGGGATTGACAGGGCGGTACGTGCTGTAGTAAATAGTATTAAGGAGCAGTCAAAAGAAGTTGGTGAGCACAGTGAACAGATTCAACAGGTAGCTAGTATTTCGGCTAATAATGATAACGAAATTGGTAAGTTGATTGCTTTGTCCATGGAAAAAGTGGGTAAAGAGGGTGTGATTACTGTTGAAGAAGCAAAAGGTACAGAAACAACTGTTGAAGTTGTGGAAGGTATGCAATTCGATCGTGGATACATTTCTCCATATTTTGTGACCAATACTGAAAAAATGGAGGCTGATCTGGAGAATCCGATGATTCTTATCCACGATAAGAAGATCTCTACCATGAAAGATCTTCTTCCTGTATTAGAAGCTACAGCTCAGGCAGGTCGTCCTTTGATGATCATTGCTGAAGATGTAGATGGTGAAGCATTGGCTACTTTAGTTGTTAACCGTTTAAGAGGATCTTTGAAAGTAGCTGCTGTAAAAGCGCCTGGTTTCGGTGATCGTCGTAAAGAGATGTTGCAGGATATCGCTGTATTGACTGGTGGTACTGTTATCTCTGAAGAGACTGGGTTGAAGTTGGAGAATGCGACTTTAGAGATGCTAGGTCAGGCTGAAAAGGTAGCCATTGATAAAGAAAATACAACCATCGTTAATGGTGTAGGTTCTAAAGAAGCTATTGATGCACGTGCAAACCAAATTAAAGCTCAAATTGCAAACACAACTTCTGACTATGACAGAGAGAAATTGCAAGAGCGTTTGGCTAAGTTATCTGGTGGTGTTGCTGTATTGTATGTAGGTGCAGCTTCTGAAATGGAGATGAAAGAGAAAAAAGACCGTGTTGATGATGCTTTGAGTGCAACACGTGCAGCTGTTGAAGAAGGAATCGTTCCTGGAGGTGGTGTAGCATACATTCGTGCGATCAGCTCATTGGAAGGTTTAACTGGTGAAACCGAAGATGAAACAACGGGTGTAGAGATCGTAAAACGTGCCATTGAAGAACCGTTGCGTCAGATCGTATTCAATGCTGGTAAAGAAGGTGCAGTTATTGTATACAAAGTATCAGAAGGAGAAGGTGACTTCGGATATAATGCCCGTTTCGATCGTTTCGAAAACTTATTCGAAAGTGGTGTAATCGATCCGGCTAAAGTAACGCGTATTGCTTTGGAAAATGCGGCTTCTATTGCGGGTATGTTCTTAACTACCGAGTGTGTATTGGTTGAAGAGAAAGAAGAATCTCCTGCCATGCCGCCAATGGGTGGTGGAATGGGCGGTGGAATGCCAGGAATGATGTAATCATTCACTCATTATAATAGTATAAAAGGGAGCCGTTCAGGTTCCCTTTTTTTATACCACTATATATTTTGGGTGACATGTGTTTGCCGGTACCACTTTACAAATTCGCTTAACCCATCTTTCATCTCAGTCTTCGGGCAATAACCAAAAAGGTTTTGCGCTTTAGAAATGTCAGCATAAGTAATATCAACATCTCCCGGTTGCATAGGTAGTCGTTTTATTTTTGGAGTAATACCAGTTGCATCGCCAATCATGTTAATTAAATCTTTAAGCTTAACCGGATGGTGGTGTCCCAAATTGAGCGTATCAAATACATTCTCATTATCTGTTATATACTCCAACGCTTTTATGATGCCACTACATGTATCTTTTACATAGGTGTAGTCACGAGAAGTGTTGCCATCTCCATACATGGTGATCTCTTGATTATTTTCAATCAGCTTCACAAATTTGTGGATGGCCAGATCAGGACGTTGTCTTGGTCCGAAAACAGTGAAGAATCTTAAGTTTAGAATATCCAGATTATAGAGGTGATGGTAGGTGTGATTCAATAGTTCACACGATTTTTTACTAAATGCATAAGGGGATATAGGATTATCCACGTTTAATGACTCACTCCAGGGTGTTTTGGGATTATTTCCATAAACAGAAGATGAACTGGCAAATAGCATTTTGGAGATGCTGTTTTTTCGCATGGCCTCCAGTACATTTTTTGTGGCAGTTATATTATTGTCAATGTATAAGTCAGGATGTTCAATGGAAGGTCGAACACCTGCTTTACCAGCTAAATGAATGACTACTTCAGCCTGATTGATGTGATTTATACAATTTTGAATGTCTGCCAAATCAGCCTCAATAAATGTAAAGTTAGAATTCCCGAGAAGTTGATGCAGGTTAGATTCTTTTATCTCTTTGGGATAAAAAGGATCAAAGTTATCGATGCCAATAATATGATACTTAAGTTTCAGTAACTCTTCACATAAATGCGATCCGATAAATCCTGCGCAGCCGGTAACTACAATGTTTTGCATGATAAACGATGTTTCTAAGTATAAAGGTAGGAATAATGGCGGGTACTGTGGTTAAATGCATCTGTAAAATGATTGATAAATTTTTTCTTGTTATAACTAGTTAGGATTATCCTGTGAATATCAAAACTTAAAAAATCTTTCTGTCGGCCTATCGTATTAATAAAATTGATGGAAATGAGTATCTTTGTAAATCTGAAAGTGCATGGGTTAATAAGTGCGTTCAGATCGTTAGAAAAGAAAAAGATTGTACATGAAAAATATACGGAATTTTTGTATCATCGCCCATATTGATCATGGGAAGAGTACATTGGCTGATAGATTGTTAGAGTATACTAAAACAGTATCTGCAAAGGATGCAAAGGCACAAGTACTGGATGATATGGATCTGGAACGGGAACGTGGGATAACCATTAAGAGCCATGCGATTCAGATGGATTATGAGTTGAATGGGGAAAAGTATGTCTTAAACCTCATTGATACACCAGGACACGTGGATTTCTCTTATGAAGTATCACGTTCCATTGCTGCTTGTGAAGGGGCCTTGTTGATTGTTGATGCGACACAAGGTATTCAGGCACAAACCATTTCCAATTTGTATCAGGCCATTGAAAATGATTTGACGATCATTCCGATTTTGAATAAAATGGATTTACCCAATGCTATGCCCGAAGAGGTAGAAGATCAGATCATTGATTTGATTGGATGTGAGCGGGATGAGATTATTCGGGCAAGTGGAAAAACGGGTGAGGGTGTTGAGGATATTTTAGCCGGAATCATTGATCGTATTCCTAACCCGGAAGGTGATCCGGAAGCACCGTTACAATGCTTGATTTTCGATTCTGTATTTAATTCTTTCCGTGGTATCATTGCTTATTTCAAAGTGGTGAATGGCGAAATTAATAAAGGGGATTTGGTTAAGTTTGCTGCTACAGGAAAGCAATATGATGCTGATGAAGTAGGCGTGTTACGATTAACCATGGAGCCTCGCAAGGTGTTAAAAACTGGTGATGTTGGTTATATTATCTCAGGTATTAAGACCAGTAAAGAGGTAAAAGTGGGCGATACTATCACACATGTGAAAAATTCCTGTGAAACGGCGATTGGTGGATTTGAAGAAGTCAAGCCAATGGTTTTTGCGGGCGTCTATCCAATAGATGCTGAAGATTATGAGGATCTCCGTGCAGCCATGGAGAAACTTCAATTGAACGATGCCTCCCTAACTTATGAACCCGAATCATCAGCTGCCCTTGGTTTTGGCTTCCGATGTGGATTTTTGGGTTTATTACATATGGAGATTATTCAGGAACGCTTAGATCGTGAGTTCAATATGGCGGTTATTACCACTGTTCCAAACGTTCCTTATATCGCCCATACTAAAAAGGGTGAAGTACTGGATGTGCATACGCCATCTGAGCTGCCTGAACCAACAATATTGGAAAAAGTCGAAGAGCCTTATATCCGGGCTTCTGTTATCACTAAATCTGATTACATAGGCAGTATCATGTCACTCTGTTTGGGTAAGCGGGGTGAGTTGATAAAGCAGCACTATCTTACTTCCGATCGGGTGGATTTGGAATTTGACATACCCCTGGCTGAAATTGTATTTGATTTTTACGATAAACTAAAGAGTATCTCTAAAGGATATGCGTCATTCGATTATTATCCCATTGGTTTTAGGGCTGCTAAATTAGTGCGGCTTGATATCTTGCTCAATGGCGAGAGTGTGGATGCCTTATCTTCCCTTATTCACTTTGATAATGCCCAGACATTTGGGCGTCGCATGTGTGAGAAGTTGAAAGAGCTGATTCCCCGTCAACAATTTGATATCGCTATTCAGGCAGCAGTTGGTGCAAAAATTATTGCGCGCGAAACAGTAAAAGCTGTTCGTAAAGATGTAACTGCGAAATGTTATGGTGGTGATATTTCGCGTAAGCGTAAGTTGCTCGAAAAACAGAAAAAAGGAAAGAAACGCATGAAGCAAGTGGGTAACGTAGAAGTACCCCAAAAAGCATTCCTTGCTGTATTGAAACTTGATTAATTATTCATAAAGAATAAAGACATAAAAATAAAGCCGCTTTGCAAATCGCACAGCGGCTTTATAGTAGTATATCTTAAGCCCAATTACATAACCAGCTTGTATCCTTTTCCGTGTACATTAATGATTTCAACATTTGGTTCATCTTTTAAGTGTTTTCTCAACTTAGTGATGTAAACATCCATGCTTCGCGCATTAAAATAGTTGTCATCAACCCAAATGGTTTTTAAAGCAAAATTACGCTCCAATACTTTATTGGCGTTGGTACAAAGCAATTTCAAAAGCTCAGACTCTTTCGTAGTCAGCTTGATTGAGGTATCACCTTCAATTAATTGTTGCTTTTGGGTATCAAATTTATATTTACCTAACTGGTAGAATTCCTGTACAGCATTGCCGCCTTTGGTACGTCTCAAAATGGCTTCCAGACGGAAAAGGAGCTCTTCCATGCTGAAAGGTTTTGTCAAATAATCATCTGCACCAATTTTAAAGCCCTGGAAAATATCTTCTTTTAAAGATTTAGCAGTAAGAAATATAATGGGTACATCAGCATTTACCATACGAATGTCCTTAGCCAAAGAAAATCCGTCTTTCTTAGGCATCATGACGTCTAAAATACAAAGGTCATATTTTTTGGACATGAACGCTTTATAGCCTTCTTCGCCATCAGGTAATAAATCTGTTTCAAATCCCTTCGCCTGAAGGTATTCTCTTAAAAGCATTCCTAAGTTTTCGTCGTCTTCGGTTAGGAGAATTTTATATTCTTTTTCCATTCTTTAGTTTGTTTTAGCGGTAAGAAGATGTCAAACTTTGTGCCAACATTTGCTTCACTCTCAACAGAAATTTGACCACCATGGTCTTCAATTATTTTTTTGACGTATGCCAGGCCCAGTCCAAATCCTTTTACATTGTGAACATTCCCAGTTGGAACGCGGTAAAACTTTTCAAAAATTCGTTTAAGGTTATCCTTTGATATACCCATGCCATTATCCTTAACAGATATAACAATACCATTGTTTTTGTTCCAGGTCTTTACGTATAGAACCGGAGCGCCCATACGGTATTTAACAGCGTTGTCGAGCAAGTTATAAATAACATTGGTAAAATGCACTTCATCTACAATAATATTACTGTTTTTTGCTTCTAAACGTTCAATAATTTTTCCTTGTTTGTTTTCAACTTTAATTCGGAAATTATTGGTTACGTTATGAATGATTTCGTTCGCATCCACTTTTTTGAGCTTTAATCCTGATTTGCCCTTCTCAAAGATAGCCATTTGTAGGATTTTTTCAACTTGAAAGCTCAAGCGCTTACTTTCATCCTGAATAACACCGGATATGTGCTGGAGCGTGCGAGGTGTTTTGGTAACACTGCCATCCTTTAGCATTTGGGAAGCTAATGAGATGGTGGAGATTGGTGTTTTAAACTCATGGGTCATGTTGTTAATAAAATCATTTTTGATTTGATCCAATCGTTTTTGGCGTATAATGGTGATTAAGGTTACGATTGACAGCAGGATCATTATCAAGGTAAATGCCGCCGAAGGAATAACCAATTCCATTGATTCCATCAGGTAATTTGGTTTATCCTGAAATTGAAGACGGATGAAATTTGCTTTGGCATGTTTGTCTTTGGGAAAGAGCATTTTTTGATAGATATCAGCTGCTTTATCCGGATTGTAATTCTCCGTTTGATAGACGACATTACTTTTGGAGTTGATGATGGCAAATTCATGCGAGAGCTGAATCCCTTCGTCTTCAAGTGCGGTAAAAAGGAAGTTACTCACCAGAATTTTGTTGAGCCTATTTTCGATTGGGATATCTTCTGCCAATGATTTCAGAAATGCTTTCTGTTCATCTTGCATTTGGGTTTGCCATTCTCTCTGTAGGGCACTGAAGGCACCAGAAAAAGGATCAGTATGTTCGGTCAGCCGTAAGGAAGTGCTTCCTTTCATATCAAGCACCAGAGAATCGTGTTTATAGGTTTGTAATCTATATGCACCGGATAAATTAAAGTTAATGGAAAAGTTGTCGAAGGCTTGTTCTTCGATAAGCAAGTTATTGCTGGATCTACTGTTGAGATATTTGTTATTGGGGCGAAGATGAGGCGGAAAGGTTCGGTTGAAATCTCCAAAATTAACCCGATTGACCAGGTCTTTTTCTTCCTCTTTCTCAAGTCTTTGAATGACGTCATCCATTGCCTGACGCACTAATTTATCAAATTGATCTTGCTTTAGTTTCGTGGCATTTAAAATCCAAATCGTTTGAATATATGTTAAGCCTACCAGTGCAATGGCCATGGCAATCGTCAACCCAAGAATGAATTTTTTACTCATGAAGCAAAAATAGTAGCCTGAATGGATTAATAGTGATGATTAACATTAATTAACAGCGATTTTCCTCATTTTCATGGGTGATGAGCATGAATAAAGATATGCAATTTTCTTCCTGATAGAAATTGGTAATTGGAATACACCTTTGACCGGATCAATATTTTTAAGAATATGTTTCAGAGAATCGACAGATTCCTGACCATCGCTACTGAGGATAATTAGAATGTCAATGCCAGGGGGTAATGAAAAACATTGACATATCATTAGATTAACTGGTATAATCGAAATCTCGGTATTCTCACAGCCAATATTACCTGTAAATCTTTGACTTTGCAGCGTGGCATGTTTGTTGGTTGAGAATGAGATGGGAGAGGTCTCTTGTATGGTGCAGTTGTGAAGTACTGAAAATTGTGTGATAAAAGCATAAATACTACTTTGACACATCAGGCCCAGACAGTATTGGGGTGTTTGGAGAATCGTTTTCATATAGGAAGAATCTGATTGATAGAGTCCAATATACGAAAAAGATGATTAGTCCGGTTTTTTATGGATGATTTTTAGAGCTTGACGAGCAGCATTTTGTTGCGCCTCTTTTTTTGAGAATCCTTTCCCTTCGCTTACAGGGTCATTATCAATGGCAGCTTTTGCCGTAAATATTGGAGCAGAGCCGTTGGAAACATGTTGTTCCTCAGTAATAAAGTTGATGCTCTTTCTATGCTTCTGACCCCATTCAATAAGAATCGACTTGTAGTTGGTGTCTTTTTTAGCTATTTTATTGAGGTTGACGTGTGGCGTAATGATTTTATCAAGGACGAATTGTTGACAGGTAGTATAGCCTTTATCCAGATATACGGCACCAACAATTGCTTCCAGTGCATCACCAGGAATACTGGTTTGTGCAATGTCAATTTGAGATTGTGATTTGATCCATTGCCCAAGGCCCATTTTTAGGGCAATTTCATTCAAGAGCGAGCGATTAACAATGCGGGATCGCGTTTTAGTAAGGAATCCTTCATCACGACGTGGAAAACGCTTATAGAGTTCTTCAGCCACAATAGAACCCAATATGGCATCACCCAGAAACTCCAGTCGTTCGTTATTGATGAATTTTCCATTAGGACCTTTGATCATGGCCGATTTGTGCATGAAAGCCTGTTTGTATAGATCCAGGTTCAATGGCCGAAAGCCTGTGACAGACTTCATAGAATTATAAAACTTTTTTCCCCGTAGGGAAAAAAGTTTTATAATGTGCATAAGCGGTTTAAACACAACTTAATTACAAAGCTTTAAATACCACAGATGCGTTGTGACCACCAAATCCAAATGTATTGGATAAAGCCACTTTAACTTCACGTTCCTGCGCTTTTCCAAAGGTGAAATTCAACGCATTGTCAATTTCAGGATCGTCTTCAAAGTGGTTAATGGTTGGAGGCACAATACCATTTTTAATGGCCAGGATACATGCAATTGATTCAATAGCTCCTGCAGCTCCCAGTAAGTGCCCGGTCATGGATTTGGTTGAACTAATGTTCAGTTTAAAAGCATGATCGCCAAAGACATGTTTAATTGCCTTTGTTTCTGCGATATCACCACGAGGAGTAGCTGTACCATGAACATTGATATAGTCTACTTCAGTTGGATCAATACCTCCATCCTTCAACGCATTCTCCATTACTTTTTTGGCTCCCAGTCCTTCCGGATGTGGTGCCGTTAAGTGATGTGCGTCAGCTGTCATGCCAGTACCCACTACTTCACAGTAAATAGTAGCACCACGAGCTACAGCGTGCTCATATTCTTCAAGAATTAATGAAGCACCACCTTCGCCCATCACAAAACCATCACGTCCTTTATCAAAAGGTCGGGATGCCGTTTGGGGATCGTCATTACGGGTTGAAATTGCTTGCATACTACTAAATCCACCAACACCGGCTTCATTAATAGCAGCTTCTGACCCACCAGTTACAAACACATTTGCTTTGCCTAAACGAATTAAATTATACGCATCGGCAATAGCATTTGTTGATGAAGCACAAGCCGAAACGGTACCGAAATTAGGTCCTCTGAATCCATGTTTCATAGAAATATGGCCAGGAGCAATATCAGCAATCATTTTCGGAATGAAAAAGGGGCTGAAACGTGGAGTTCCATCGCCTTTAGCAAATCCTGTTACTTCTTGAAGAAAGGTCAAAATACCACCGATACCGGCTCCCCAGATCACACCAACCATATCTACATCCAGTTTTTCAGGATCAAGCTTTGCATCAGCAATAGCCTGGTCGGCAGCAATCATAGCAAACTGAGCGTAAAGATCCAGTTTACGGGCTTCTTTACGATCAAAGTAATCGTTAGCATTGTACTCCTTTACTTCACAAGCAAATCGTGTTTTAAACTTTGTGGCGTCAAATTGAGTAATAGGTGCAGCACCACTCACGCCATTGACAAGGTTTTTCCAGAATTCGTCTACTGTTTTACCTAATGGGGTGATGGCACCAAGCCCCGTAACAACTACTCTTTTTAACTCCATAACTGCTTTTAACGTATCCTACTCGTTCTTACTTTGCGTTCTCTTCGATGTATGAAATCGCATCACCAACAGTTCCGATGTTTTCTGCTTGATCATCAGGAATGGCAATGTTGAATTCTTTTTCGAATTCCATAATCAGTTCTACAGTGTCAAGAGAGTCAGCACCTAAGTCATTAGTGAAGCTAGCTTCTGGTGTAACTTCGGTTTCATCAACTCCCAACTTGTCTACGATGATTGCTTTTACTCTTGATGCAATGTCTGACATAGCTCTAAGATTTAAATTAATACTAATAAAATGTTTTTAAACAACTTTGCAAAGAAATACATTTGCCGATAATAATTCAAATATCATGTAAAGAAATTGTAAAAGAGAGGCACTTTTTTGCTAATTTAGTACTGTTTTTTGGATTAAAAAATGGGCTGTAAGTTTAAGAAAATGAAAAAGATAGTACTGTTTGCATCGGGTTCGGGTTCCAACGTAGAAAATATTGTCAATTTCTTTGCCGAAAAGGATGAAGTCGAAATAAGTTTGGTGTTGACAAATAACCCAAAAGCCTATGTTATAGAGAGATGTCGCCAATTAGGGGTGGTGTGTCAAGTCTTTGGTCGAAAGGAATTCCGGGAAACAGGCTCGGTTTTAGAGCAATTACAAGGGATTGCACCCGATTTAATTGTGCTCGCCGGCTTCTTATGGTTAGTTCCAAGAGAGATTGTAAAGGCATTTCCGCGGCGAATTATTAATATTCATCCGGCCTTATTGCCAAAATATGGTGGAAAAGGGATGTATGGTCTACATGTTCATCAGGCTGTAGTAGATAATCAGGAAACTGAAACAGGTATTACGATTCATTATGTGGATGAGAATTACGACGAGGGTGACGTTATTTTGCAAACAACATGTAAAGTTGAGCCGGAGGATTCCGCTGATGATGTAGCAAGAAAAATTCATCAGCTGGAATATGAGCACTTCCCAAAAGTGGTGGAATCATTATTACTTTGAAGTGAAATTGAATCGATAATTATTGGGTATTGAAAAAAGAGAAGGCCTCGAATTAGTTCGAGGCCTTCTCTTTTTAATTATTTGGTTTGTCACTTAATCTAGCTTTAGAGCAAGGTTGTTCAGATTTAGCCGGAGCGGTTTAATAAATGTGTCATAGTGTGCACGGTGTTCTTTCTTGACCGGTTCAACCGGGGGGGCATCTATTTTTAAGGGATCTACAGGTCTGCCATTTTTAAAGACACGAAAATCCAAGTGCGGTCCTGTAGATAGTCCGGTGGTGCCCACATAACCAATAAGTTGTCCTTGTTGAACATGATCACCTTTATTCAGGCCTTTGGCATATCCTTTCAGGTGCATGTAAACAGTGGTATAGACGCTATTGTGTTTGATCTTCACATAATTTCCGCCACCTCTTTTTTGGTAGGCTTTGGCAATCACACGGCCGTCTCCTAAGGCATATACGGGCGTGCCTGATGGAGCTGCGTAGTCAACACCATGGTGCGGACGGCGAATCTTTAATACCGGGTGTAAACGGTTGTTCGAAAACTTACTGCTGATACGCGAGAATTTTAAAGGCGCTTTCAAAAAAGCTTTACGCAGGCTTTGACCTTCTTCGTCAAAGAAATTCCAGATGCTATCCTCTTTAAAATTAAAGGCATAATAATCGCGACCCCGATGATGAAACAGTGCAGCATGTACTTGACCAACGCCGATTGAAGTGCTGTCCACGTAATTTTCGTCATACATCACCTTGAAATAGTCACCTTTTTCAATACCAAAGAAGTCAACGGTCCAGGCATATATTTCCGATAGCTCAATGGCTAAAACCGGATGTACACCATTATCGGTCATGGCATTCCAAAGTGATGAAGTGATTACGCCGGTGGCTGTTTTGGGAACGGTCACAATTTCTTTCGCATCACGATATACATTAATGGAATCGGAAAGGGAAACGACCATGTAATCGGTATTGTCTATTTCATATACAAAGTGATTGAGTTGTTTGGTGGTATCGTCCGTTAAAAAAATGGAGTAGCGATTGCCCACTTTTATTTTACGCACATCAAAGACCGGTTTTGTTTTTTGAACGATTTTGTGAATCGTCGGGTAATCAATGCCAGCTTTTAGAAAAATATCTGCCAGGTTTTGATTGCGTTTGATGCGACTGCCTTCAATCAGAAAAGAGTCCTTCGGTAATCCATATAATAATTCAGGTTCAGGTATTTTTACGATCTTCATCGAATCCAGTGTTTCGCTGGTAACCGGCGAAATGGGGTGCTGATATCGATTGATCAGAAATAATACTAGTGGAATAGTAATTGCCAATGCCGGCAAAATAAAATATAAAACTTTTTTCTTCATTACAGCTTGAAAATTTTTAGACACCGTCTAATATATAAAAAGAAGCCCGGAAAACCGGGCTGTCTCTATATTTTTATTTTATCAAATCCTTTTCCATATACACCCATGACGTTGCCCATGGTGATGAAGGCTTCCGGATCAATTTCTTTCACGATCCTGAAAATAACCTGCGATTCACTTTTGCGGCCAATAACCATAAGAACTTTTACATCTTCGCCTGAATATCCTCCTGTAGCGTGCATCACCGTTAAGCCCCGGTTGGCATCAAAGATGACCGACTTACGTATTTTTTCATGTTTATTAGAGATGATGAAAAACTGAACAGTTTGTTTGTTACCCGAAATTACCATGTCTACCGTATAGGCGAGAATGGCCATGGTCATGTATCCATACACCATGGTTTCGATGGATTGAAACAGGAAATAGGATGAGGATATAATCAATACATCCATTGCCAATAACAACCGGCCCAGGCTGATGTTTTTGTATTTGTTAATGATCATGGCAATAATATCCACACCACCGGTGCTGCCGCCGTTGACAAATACAATACCCCCTCCAAGTCCGCCCAGAATACCGCCAATGATGGCATTCATCATTAATTCAGAGACGATGGGCTCTTCAAAGAGCGGGCGCAAAAAGGATAAAAAGCCGGCCAGGACCAACACGCAATAGATGGTTTTAACGCCAAAAGAAGCACCCAGGACGCGAATGGCCAGTAATATTAAAAAGACATTAATGATAAGTGAGGTTAAACCAATATCCCATCCGGTAATAAAATAAAGAATGGTGGCAATACCCGTCAAGCCTCCCCCTACAATTTTAGCCGGAATTAAAAAGCCAGTCCAACCAAGGGTGCCAATCCCCAAACCAATGGTTAGGAAGAGGTAGCTTCTTATTTCTTTTAAAATGGCTGTTTTGTGTTTCATCTGTTTTAGATTCTAAAAAATCCCCATCATACCTTTATATATTATAGAGGACAGATGGGGAATGTATAATATTTATTCTTCTTTGCAGAAGAATAAGTTTCGATCAATAAATGGTGAACGGAAAATTCTTAATCATTGTTCATTAATCCTTAATCATTGGAGTTACCATTTATCCGACTACAATGTTGATGATTTTTTTAGGGACCACAATGATTTTTCGCACTTGCTTACCTTCTATCCATTTGGCGGCTGACTCATGAGCTAATACCGTCTTTTCAACTTCTTCTTTACTCATGTCGGCTGGTAAATCCAGTTTGAAACGCATTTTGCCATTGAATGATACCGGATAGGTGACTGTCGATTCCACCAGGAAGCTTTCGTTTAACTCCGGCCATTGCGTGTCACATACGGTTGATGTGTGTCCCAATGCTTTTTGCCACAGCTCTTCCGCCAGATGAGGGGCAAAAGGAGCCAGCAAGGCCACATAGGATTCCAAAATTTCACGTTTGTTACACTTCAAGTTACTCAAGTCGTTTACACAGATCATGAAGGCACTCACACAGGTATTAAATGAGAAGCGCTCTACATCTTCAGAAATCTTCTTGATGGTACGATGCAATACTTTCAATTCATCCGGCGTTGCTTTATCATCGCTAATGTTCAGGCCATTGTCGTTGTAAAACAGACGCCAGGTTTTGCGCAGGAATTTGTGTACCCCGTCGATGCCATTGGTATCCCATGGTTTGGATTGCTCCAGTGGGCCCAGGAACATTTCGTACAAACGCAGGGTGTCGGCGCCGTATTGTTCAATGATTACATCCGGGTTAACCACGTTATACATGGACTTGGACATTTTCTCCACGGCCCATCCACATACGTATTTACCATCTTCCAGAATAAATTCCGCATTGGTGTAATCCGGGCTCCATTTTTTGAAGGCTTCCAGATCTAATACATCGTTGTGCACAATGTTAACATCTACATGAATGTCTGTTACATCGTAATCTTTTCGTAAATTATAAGATACAAAGGTGTTGGAACCTTTCACGCGATATACAAAGTTAGATCGTCCCTGGATCATGCCCTGGTTGATCAACTTTTTATAAGGCTCATCTTTTACAACTTTACCCAGGTCATACAAGAACTTGTTCCAGAAACGCGAGTAGATCAAGTGACCGGTGGCGTGCTCGGTACCGCCAATGTAAAGATCCACATCCTGCCAGTATTCATTGGCTTCTTTACCAACCAGTGCCTGATCGTTTTTCGGATCCATGTACCTCAGGTAATAGGCCGATGATCCGGCAAAGCCTGGCATGGTATTTAATTCCAAAGGATAGCCTTCTTCTGTTTTCCAGTCCTTGGCACGACCCAATGGCGGTTCGCCTTGTTCGGTGGGCAGGTATTTATCAATTTCAGGAAGTGTTAATGGCAACCTGGATTCATCCAACATGTAGGGCATGTCATCCTTGTAATACACCGGGAAAGGCTCGCCCCAATAGCGCTGACGGCTAAAGATGGCATCGCGCAATCGGTAATTGGTTTTCACCTGACCAATACCTTCTTCCTTAATATATTCTTTTGTTTTAGCGATGGCTGCTTTGACATCCATTCCGTTTAACAGACCTGAATTAACCATCGTTCCTTCTTTTGAGTCGATGGAGTCTTCCCAGGTTTGCGGATCTGTTTCTGTTTCCCCTGATGGGATCACCACCTGGCGGATGGGTAAGTTAAAATGGCGGGCAAACGCAAAATCGCGTGTGTCGTGAGCCGGAACTGCCATGATGGCACCTGTTCCATAACCTGCCAATACGTAATCACTGATCCACACCGGAATTTCTTCCTTGGTCAACGGGTTAATGGCATAGGCACCAGAGAATACGCCACTTACTTTTTTTACTTCAGTCAAACGCTCGCGTTCGGTGCGCTTATTGGTTTCTACAATGTAAGCATCGACAGCGGCGCGTTGTTCGGGAGTAGTCAATTGATCGACCAATTCACTCTCAGGGGCCAGTACCATAAAAGTCACTCCAAATACGGTGTCGGCACGAGTGGTGAATATTTCCATTTCCACATCCGAGTCTTTGGCTTTGAAAGTCATCTCAGCCCCTTCGGAACGACCAATCCAGTTACGCTGAATCTCTTTCAGTGAATCGCTCCAGTCCACATTATCCAATCCGTTCAACAGGCGTTCAGCATACGCCGACACCCGCAACGACCATTGGCGCATTACTTTTTGCTCAACCGGATGACCACCGCGTACCGAAAGGCCTTCTTTTACTTCGTCGTTGGCCAACACGGTTCCCAGTGCCGGACACCAGTTCACCATGGTATCCGCCAGGTAAGCCAGGCGGTAATTCAGTAATATCTCTTGTTGTTCTTTATCGGTTTTGTTCTTCCATTCGTCAGCAGTGAAAGTCAGCTCCTCGCTGCAGGCCAGGTCCAATCCTTTCGTTCCAACCGATGCAAAAGCTTCTGCCAGCTCGCTGATGGGGCGGGCTTGTTTGGCTTGGTTGCAATAGTAGTGTTCGAACATCTGGATAAATGCCCACTGCGTCCACTGGTAATAATTGGGGTCACAGGTTTTCACTTCCCGGTCCCAATCGTAACAGAAACCAATTTTATCCAATTGCTCGCGATAACGCGTCAGGTTTTTTTCTGTTGTGATAGCCGGATGTTGTCCGGTTTGGATCGCATACTGCTCAGCCGGTAATCCGTAAGCATCATAACCCATTGGGTGTAATACATTGAAACCGTTCAAGCGTTTATAGCGACTGTATATATCAGAGGCAATGTAACCGAGCGGGTGACCAACGTGCAAACCGGCTCCCGAGGGGTAAGGGAACATGTCTAATACGTAAAATTTAGGACGGTTCTGATCCACATCTACTTTGTAGATTTGCTGATCGTTCCAGTACTTTTGCCACTTCTGCTCTAATTCCTTAAAATTATATTCCATGGTACTTATTGAATGGTAGTATTTTTACTTAATCTGCTTTAGTCTGCGAAAATAATAAAAGTTTAAGAAAAAGCAGTGGGGTGGGGGTGGTTAGTGATTAAGTATTAATGCATATAAACGATTGTTGTCCTTTAGGGCGAGCTACTGCATTTTCAGAATTTCTGCCGGAATTAATTGGTTTTGTATTCTATTAGACCTTAAGGTTTCCAAAACCTTAAGGTCTGGCTGATTGAAAAAAGCGGATCAGGCCGTTGTTTTATGAAAATAATTTCTAAATTTGCGACCCTGAATGATCTCGTAGTTCTCACGATAGCTATCGTGAGGATAGAATGTTTTCTTTGAAGAGAGAAACATGAGAGATATGAAAAATATTGGTCTCGTAGTTCAATGGATAGAATGTAGGATTCCGGTTCCTATGATGTGGGTTCGATTCCCGCCGAGATCACAAAAAAAACCCGAAAGTTCGCAAAGAGCTTTCGGGTTTTTTGTAATCTGGAGCCCCTCGGTTTGAACCTGTTTCACTAATGCAAAAGCTTGCGCCCGCCGGTTTGGGGCTTCTGCATCTTTGAAATAGCATCAGCACGCAAGATTGATGCTTTTGCAGGCTTGCAATGACTTCGCCGCCATAGATTAGGGGAATTTCAAGAGTGAAAAGCCTTCAGCCCCGCAGTTTGAAGTTAGTCAGGATGCATCCAGCGAAAAGACCCCTCACCTTAAAAAAGGGAGAGGTCTCTACCGTATTCACCTAAAATCGCCATCACCAGGGATGGCTAGCTATGTGATTTAATGAGTATTTCCAGTTCGCGGTAAGCTGTCAGGATGGGTTCAGTGGCCGTAATTTTTGTGTGGGCAAACAAAAGGGTTATAAGACCCTCAATGGATTCATGCAGGAGCGGAGCCAGGTCACTGGCCGAGTCCTTATTGGTAGCTTTGGCCCGATCGCTGATAAAAGAGCTGTTGGCTGCCTTAAAGTCATTATTGGTCGATTGAATTAATGGGATCCAGCGGGTGATACTGGTGTTGAGTACCTCGGTATCAATTTTACCAAGCTCGGATAATAAGTTGTCAATGGCTGATGTTTCTTCCGAATAGGATAATTTCGTCATGCGTGGCCCATGCTTGCGGGTTACCTGGTCTACCTGGTCCAGCACTTCGACGACATCCTGGTCCTGATGCGGAAAGAACTTCTCCGCCTTCAGGTTTTGCATAAAACCCGATAGCAACCGGTCGCGCTGTTTATCCAGTTCACTTTTGTCGGCCGCTGAAGCCTGCTCTTTCAACATGCCTTGTTTAAAGGCTTCCAGTTGGGTGTTGACATTGGCGAGAGCTGGTTGCACTTCGGTAATGTTGGCAGCAATGCGCAGGGAGCTTTCGGCAATTGATTGCAACTCTTTGTGGCGTAGGCGGGGTAGGTTTATTAATTCCATGTTGGAGTGTTTTTGAAATTTATTTTTTCTAAAAAAAAAGTTACGGCGAAAAATTGAATTGTCAAACTGTTTGTGAGAAAATTGGTCGCCTTTTAAATGAACCATTATTGCAGCTATGAGTCGCAGTGAAAAAATTAATCTTCAAACATTTAACACTCTTTATGCTTCCTCATTCTGATAAATCAACTAATTACCTTATCTTTGCGCTGTATTTAGAATTAGGATTTTTGACACAGCTGGTATTTCGCTTTCGCCGCTAAGCATACTTCAAGGCATCGCATTTCATTCCGCATATCAAACAACCTCAGTTTAAATCGATAGTTAAAGGCACTTGAAGGTGTCAGTGTATTATTTATTAGAATTTAGAAGATGAACATTTTTATTTCAAACTTAACGTATGCCATTACTGATGGTGATTTGAATGATTTATTTGCCGAGTATGGAGAGATTTCTTCAGCTAAGGTGATCAAAGATCGCGAAACGCGTCAATCACGAGGTTTTGGATTCGTTGAGATGTCTGATGATGCAGCTGCGAAGAAAGCAATTGCTGAGTTAGATGGAGCTGAGTATGATGGCAAGGTGATTAAAGTAGCTGAAGCTCGTCCGAAAGGTGATGCGCCACGCAAAAGTGGAGGTGGATTCAATGGTGGTGGTAACCGTCGTCGTTTCTAATCGATCCATATAACGATATTACGAAGGCTGCTTTTTTAAGCGGCCTTTTTCGTTTTGTTTCAAGAGTGAACTCTCTCAATTATTGACATCTTTGCAAAAAAACTGAAAGATATGGACGGAAGAAAGCGTGCTAATATTAAACCGGGTATTGAGGTTGCCATTGTATTAAAACAAGATCAGCGTAGCGGTAAATTAACCGAAGGCATTGTTAAAGATATTCTTACTAATTCTTCGAACCATCCGCATGGCATCAAGGTGCGATTGGAAGATGGTCAGGTTGGCCGGGTGAAAGAGATCCTGGAAGAATAGAGTTTGATACAATAAATGAGTGTTACTCACTATTTTTTTTTGAGGTTTAACTGATACCAATTGTTTACGCCTGACTTTGAATAATTCTTTTAATGGATCGAATTGTTGTTAATAAATAATTTATAAATTCGTTTTCAAATATAGAAAACGAAAAATGGAAGATCCGTTACCCGATTATCCCTTCAACGAATTAAAGAAACACATTAAAGGGGACCTTTTTTTAGATGATACTACCAGAACCCTTTATTCCACCGATGCATCTGCTTATTTTGAGAAACCTTTAGGCGTTGCCCGCCCACGCGATGCGCGTGATGTGGAAAGTATTGTGCGGTTCGCCCACCGCCACCATTTGGCGCTCATCCCACGCACGGCCGGTACTTCTTTAGCTGGTCAGGTAGTTGGCCCGGGATTAGTGGTGGATGTGGGGCGCCATATGCACAAAATCCTGGAGCTTAATGTGGATGAGAAATGGGTGCAGGTGGAACCGGGTGTTGTTTTAGATGAATTGAATCAATACCTGGAGCCGCATGGTCTGTTTTTCGGACCGGAGACTTCCACTTCCAATCGTTGTATGATGGGTGGCATGGTGGGGAATAATTCATGTGGTGCCCATTCTATCTTATATGGCAGTACACGTGATCATACGTTGGAGCTGCAAGGTTTTTTGAGTGACGGGCACGCAGTGACTTTCAGGCCGCTTCAGAAATGGGAATTTGAAAAGAAATGCCGCAAAGAATCCCTGGAAGGATCAGTATATCGTTCGGTTCGGGATATACTCACCAATAAAGAAAATCGGAAAGCCATTCGAAAAGAGTTTCCACATCCCGATATTCATCGACGTAACACAGGTTATGCCTTGGATTTGCTGTTGGATGCTATTCCTTTTAAGGAAGAGGGAGATGATTTTAATATGTGTAAATTATTGGCGGGGTCTGAAGGGACTTTGATGTTTACAACGGAGATTAAACTAAATCTTGTGGATCTGCCACCTAAGGAGAAAGGTTTGGTTTGTGTGCATCTTCATTCTATTAAAGATGCTTTAGCGGCTAACCTGGTGGCTTTGCAATTTAAGCCTGGTGCAGTGGAATTGATGGATAAAACCATTATGGATCTGACCAAAGATAACCCCTTGCAGTTGAAAAACAGGTTCTTTGTGGAAGGTGATCCGGGTGCACTCTTATTGGTGGAGTTTGCGCGTCATACTAAACAGGAGCTTGAAGATCTGGCTAATGGCATGATTACTGCCCTGAAAGAGCAGGGCTATGGCTATTCTTATCCCGTCTTATATGGTAAGGATATAAATAAGGTATGGGCGTTGCGTAAGGCCGGGTTGGGTGTGTTGGCTAATATGCCGGGAGATGGCCGGCCGGTACCCGTTATTGAAGATACAGCCGTACTACCGGAGGATGTTCCTGCATTTATTCAGGATATTGATGCCATGTTGGCGAAGTATGGTAAGGATTGTGTGTATTATGCTCACATCGGAAGTGGTGAGTTGCATCTGCGTCCGGTGTTGAATATGAAAAAGGCTGAAGATGTGGATCTTTTTTATAAAATAGCAGAGGATACCGCACGCATTGTTAAAAAATATAGAGGGTCACTGAGTGGTGAACATGGTGACGGGCGCTTGCGTGGTCAGTTTATCCCTTTGATGGTGGGTGATCACAACTATGATTTGTTCAGGCAAGTTAAACATATATTTGACCCTAAAGGCATTTTCAATCCCGGTAAGATTACTGAAACACCGGTGATGAATACGTCCTTACGCTATAAAAAGGGGCCAAAAGAAATTATCGGTTCGCCATTGTTTAATTGGGACTCTACCATGGGAATAATCCGGGCAGCTGAAAAGTGTAGCGGTTCAGGCGATTGCCGGAAAACACACGTGATTGGTGGTACGATGTGTCCTAGTTATATGGGTACGAGGGATGAAAAGCATTCCACTCGTGGACGCGCCAATATGTTGAGAGAGTTTTTTGCAGGCACCATTGCCCCTGATAAATTGGGATACGATGAAGTTAAGTCTGTACTTGATTTGTGTCTCTCGTGCAAGGCCTGTAAAACGGAGTGTCCAAGTAATGTGGATATGACCAAGCTGAAGGCAGAGTTTTTGAATAACTACCATCAACAATTTGGAGTTCCTTTCCGATCCCGGATGATTGCATTTTTGCCCTCGATTAATAAATTCTTTATGCCATTTTTATACCTATATAATATAGGTATCCATTTTTCATTGGTGCGGCGATTGAACGATCGCTGGTTCGGTATCACAAAGAAGCGGAATTTACCTAAGCTGAGCCGACATTCCCTGCGTCATTGGTATCGTAAGAATAAAAGGAGTGGAGAGGGACCTAAGGTATTGCTATTAGCTGATGAATTTACCAATTACAACGATGCAGAGGTTGGCATCAAAGCCATATTACTCTTAGAGAAGTTGGGGTATCAAGTGGTGATCCCGGATCATTTTGAAAGTGGACGTACCTATCTATCTAAAGGATTGTTGAAGCAGGCACAGAAAATTGCCGGTAAGAATATAAAAGCATTAATGGCTTATCTTCAGGAAGAAATTCAATTGGTAGGTATAGAGCCATCCGCCATCCTTACTTTTCGCGATGAGTATCCCGATCTGGTGGCGCCTGCATTAAAAGAACCGGCTTTGAAATTGGCTGCTCGTACCAAAACATTTGAGGAGTTCCTCTCAGAAGAATTTGAAAAAGGGAACATCTCTTCAGATGCTTTTACAAAAGAGGAGCAGCGCATTCGATTCCATGCCCATTGTTATCAAAAGGCTTTATCCGATACTTCGCTGACGAAAAAAGTACTGGAAATCCCCGTGAATTACTCGGCCGAAGAAATTCCATCGGGCTGTTGCGGTATGGCAGGAGCTTTCGGGTATGAGAAGGAACACTATGATGTCTCCATGAAAATTGGTGAGTTGGTCTTGTTTCCGGATGTGAGAAAGCACAAGGATGATGTATTAATAGCAGCGGCCGGCACCTCTTGTCGTCATCAAATAAAGGATGGAACGGATGTAGATGCTTTTCATCCGGCACATATTTTATATAAGGCCCTTTTGTAAAGGCGGGTGTGAGGCTGTAAAGTGGGTCTTTTTGAGAAATAGTAAGGGGCTGGAAGGTTTTAAATGGTTGGCAGATATGAGGGGTGATGATTGTCATGATTGTGGATTGCTTACAGTTTTTGATGGTTGTGCCGGACTGAATTAGATGATTATTGTCATAAAGTGTTGCAGAACATGTTTTGTCTCGACGTATGTAGTTGAATAGCAAGGTTCAGAAAAATATGAGAAAAGAGTAAAATTTCCTTATAAATTGTTACACCCTATTTCAAAATTCTCTATTTTTGATTCCATAAACGAATCCAATTTAAACAGATCCAAATTAAATACCTTTTCAATATGGACGTAAAGATGAATGAGTTCATGGACGGCGTTAGGATGAAAAATCCTGGCGAAGATGAGTTCTTGCAGGCAGTGCAAGAAGTAGTTGAAACTGTATGGGATTTCTACCAGGAAAACCCGCATTATAAAAAAGCCAAGATATTGGAGCGTATGACGGAGCCTGAAAGGACCATCATTTTCCGTATACCTTGGATTGATGATAGCGGTGAGGTTCATGTGAACCGTGGTTTCCGTGTAGAGTTCAACTCGGCTATCGGACCTTATAAAGGTGGTTTACGTTTCCACCCAAGTGTAACGTTGAGTGGTTTGAAATTTTTAGGTTTCGAACAAACATTCAAAAACAGCTTGACAACATTGCCTATGGGTGGTGGTAAAGGTGGGTCTGATTTCAATCCTAAAGGAAAATCTGACATTGAAATTATGCGTTTCTGTCAGGCCTTTATGAGTGAGTTATTCCGTCACATTGGTCCTAACACGGATGTGCCTGCTGGTGATATCGGTGTGGGTGGTCGCGAAATCGGATACTTGTATGGTCAGTACAAAAAATTGCGAAACGAATTTACTGGTGTATTAACTGGTAAAGGACGTGAGTTCGGTGGTAGTTTGATCCGCCCTGAAGCAACTGGTTTTGGTGCTATTTATTTCGTACGTGAAATGTTGGCTACGAAAGGTGAAACAATGAAGGGTAAAACTGTTTCTGTTTCAGGTTTTGGTAATGTCGCCTGGGGTGCTGCTTTAAAAGCTGTTGAATATGGTGCTAAAGTGGTGACTATCTCTGGTCCTGATGGATATGTTTATGATGCTGACGGTATCACAGGTGAGAAAATTGACTACTTATTAGAGTTACGTGCTTCTAACCAGGATATCGTTGCGCCTTATGCTGAAAAGTATGGTGCTCAATTCATCGCTGGTAAAAAGCCTTGGGAACAAAAAGTAGACATCGCTATTCCTTGTGCAATTCAAAACGAATTGAACGAAGAAGATGCAAAAATGTTGATCGCCAATGGTTGTCAAATGATTGCTGAAGCTTCTAATATGGGATGTACTGCTGAAGCTGCTTACCTGGCAACGGATAAAATCATGTTTGCGCCTGGTAAAGCTGTTAACGCTGGTGGTGTTGCTGTTTCTGGTTTGGAAATGACTCAAAATAGCATGCGTTTGAACTGGTCTGAAAAAGAAGTGGATGATCGTTTAGATCAAATCATGACAGAAATTCACGCAGCTTGTGTGAAATATGGTAAAGAACCTAATGGTAAGATAAATTACATCAAAGGAGCAAACATTGGCGGTTTCGTAAAAGTGGCCGATGCAATGATGGCTCAAGGTGTTGTTTAAATTTTTCTTGATGCAATAATAACAGGCCGTCTCCTCCCCGAGACGGCTTTGTTGCAGTATCTGGTTAATGAATCATTATAAATGATGAATTAATAATTAGCCATTAATCATTACCCAGTTACAATTAGTATGTTTGCAGCCGAATTAATTTTTTTGAATCGTGATTGATACACACTCTCATATATACCTCCCGGAATTTGATAACGATCTGGATACAGTTATTAACAATGCCAGATCTGTTGGTGTAGAAAAGATATTGTTACCCAATGTGGATGGTGAAACCATTGAACGCATGCTGAAGGTGGAACAACAGTATCCGGACTTATGTCATGCCATGATGGGATTGCACCCGACTTCGGTAAAGGCCGATTACCAGGAGCAAATGAGCAGGATTAAAAATCAGTTGGGCGAAAAAAAATACATCGGTATCGGTGAAGTGGGAATTGATTTGTATTGGGATAAAACTTTTCGCACCCAGCAAATGGACGTGTTTTCAAAACATCTTCAGTGGGCTAAAGAAATGAATTTACCGGTGGTGATTCATTGTCGTGATGCTTTCCCGGAAGTGTTTGAAGTCGTCGAAGCACAATTGGATGAAAATCTGCGTGGCGTATTTCACAGTTTTACAGGAAGCGTCAATGAAGTGGAAACCATTATGGGATATGGCTCTTTTTTATTGGGGATAAATGGAGTGGTGACTTTTAAAAACACCACGCTTCGGGAGGTATTAACACATACCACATTGGATGATGTCGTTTTAGAGACAGACGCCCCATATCTGGCTCCGGTTCCTTATCGCGGAAAACGAAATGAACCGGCTTACCTCGCTGGAATTGCTGCACAATTAGCTGAAGTGTATAAAGTATCGGAGGAGGAAGTTCGTCACAGAACTTCAGCCAATGCAAAGAAGATGTTTGATTTGTAAGTTAGGAATGAGCTATGGAAGAAAGAAAGATATTAATAATATATACCGGGGGTACCATTGGTATGGTTATCGATCCGGAAACAAACTCATTGGTACCATTCGATTTTGAGAATGTATCTAATCATGTACCCGAGTTACGGAAATTTGATTTTCAAATAAAGAGTATCTCTTTTGAACCATTAGTCGATTCTTCAGATATGAATCCTGATATTTGGATTCAGTTGGTGACGATGATCGAAGAAAACTATTCAGAATTTGACGGTTTTGTGGTGTTGCATGGTACAGACACCATGGCTTACACAGCCAGTGCACTGAGTTTTATGTTGCACAACTTGCAGAAGCCGGTGATCCTTACCGGTAGCCAGTTACCATTGGGCACCATCCGTACCGATGGAAAAGAAAACCTGATCACAGCGCTTGAGATTGCAGCTGCGCAAAAAAACAGACAAGCTTTGGTGCCTGAAGTGTGTATCTATTTTAAGGATAAATTATTTCGTGGAAACCGCACTACTAAATATAACGCGGAACACTTCCACGCCTTCCGTTCCGATAATTATCAGCCCCTGGCAGAAGCGGGCATACACATAAAATACAATTATCCCTATATCAGATACACCACCTTAAATGGTACTTTTAAAGTGACCAAAAAGATGGATACCGGTATCGCGTTGTTAAAAATATTTCCGGGCATCAATCGGGATGTGGTGCGGGCAGTTTTGGGAGCGCCCAATATTAAAGCTGTTGTGCTCGAAACGTATGGCTCGGGTAATGCACCCACTTCAAAGTGGTTTCTGGATTGCATAGAAGAAGCCATTGAAAAAGGCATCATCATATTGAATGTAACGCAGTGTTTAGCGGGTAATGTAGAGATGTGGCGCTACGAAACAGGGGTGCACATGTTGGATTTAGGGGTTATCAGCGGACACGATTTAACCACGGAGGCAGCAGTCACTAAACTCATGTTTTTACTGGCTAATGCAGGTTCTGAAGAAGAAATTAGAACAAACTTAAATAAGTCTCTTCGAGGGGAAATATATAATTAGAAAGTTTGTGTTTGATTTTTTTTTTGTAATTTGCAACCCTGAAAAATTAAAGGATTTTTGTCTTTTTTCGTTAAGGGAAAAAGGAAAAACAGTAAATTATTTTGAGTATTAACAAACTAATACAAAATCAAAATTTTTAGCAGACTATGAAAAAGCTATTTGCGTTTTTAGCAGTAATTGGAATGCTGAGTATCGGTTCAAATACCGTTTTTGCTCAGGAAAATGAGAATGTAGCAGAAGAGGCTACTCAAACAGAGCAGGTTGTTGAAGAAACACCAGCAGTTGAAACCACTGCTGCAGCTGTAGAAGAACCAGCAGCTGAAGCTCCAAAAGGTATTCACAAACAAATTAAAGCCAAATTTATTGAAGGTGGTGCGATCTTTATGAGTTTCGTATTGATGGCCTTGATTTTTGGTTTAGCGCTTTGTATTGAGCGTATCATTTATTTGAACCTGGCTTCTACTAATACTAAGAAGTTGCTTCAAAACATCGAAAATGCGTTGAATGACGGTGGTGTAGAGGCAGCTAAAGAAGTATGTCGTAATACCAGAGGTCCTATAGCATCTATTTTCTACCAGGGACTTGATCGTTTCGATGAAGGTATTGAAGTAGTTGAGAAATCAGTTATTTCTTACGGTTCTGTTCAAATGGGTCTTTTGGAAAAAGGTTTAACCTGGATTTCATTATTCATCGCTTTGGCTCCTATGCTTGGGTTTATGGGTACTGTAATCGGTATGATCGATGCCTTTGATAGCATCCAGGCCATGGGTACTATTTCGGCTACTGCTGTAGCGGGTGGTATTAAATTAGCCTTGATTACCACTGTATCTGGTTTGATCGTAGCGATCATCCTTCAGGTATTTTACAACTACATCGTTTCTAAAATCGATGGTATTGTAAACAACATGGAAGATGCGTCTATCTCTCTATTAGATATTTTGGTGAAATTTAACATGAAAAAATAGTTGTCAATATGACTAAGCTAACGAAGATTTTAAATATCGTATTATACGTGCTGTTAGCGATAACTCTAGTCTTTGCCGGAATGTTTTATTTCGGTGGTGAAGAGGTTGGAGCAGCATTACCTACTCCTATTTATACAGATTCATTTGTGAATTGGGGTAAATTGCTGGTAGTCGTGACAGCTGGTGTAACAGTAATTTTTGAAGTATTAAGTTTGATTTTCAATGCCAGAAATGCAGTGCGTACCTTCATCTCTATCGGAGTATTGTTGGTGATTGCTTTAATTGCATATGGAATATCAGATAGTACTCCAATGGAAATTATCGGTTACAATGGACCTGATAATGTACCTAGCATGTTAAGCATGGCTGGTACAATGCTTTATGGATCGTACATTTTGTTAGGAATAGTTGTAACTGCTATTCTTTATACAGAGTTATCGCGAATGTTTAAGTAATGGCCCGGTTCTGTTCTTAAATGAAATATTTTATAAACAGGACTACTAACTAATTTATTTTTTGTTTATGGCAAGAAAAGAAGTACAGGAAGTTAATGCAGGGTCAATGGCAGATATTGCCTTCTTATTATTGATCTTCTTCCTGGTTACTACTACCATGGACTCTGATACCGGTTTAGCAACTTTACTTCCGCCTGATGTGGAGCAAGAGGATACTCCTCCCATCAATGAAAGGAACGTATTTGCAGTGTTGCTGAACTCTCAGAATCAGTTATTGGTAGAAGGTAAACCAATGAGGATGGAAGATTTAACGGAGGCTACTAAAGAGTTTATTGACAATCCTAATGAAGTGGAAACTTTATCAGGAAAGAAAACTATTGAAGTAGACTTTTTTGAAACATACGAAGTTTCCAAAGGGGTGATCTCACTGCGTAACGACCGTGGAACCGAATATCAAGCTTATCTGATGGTTCAGAATGAGCTGACCAGAGCCTATAATGAATTACGACAAGGATTAGCCAGACGTAAATTTGGTAAGGATTACAAAGATTTAGAGGATGAAGAGAAAAATGCCATCCGAAAAATCTATCCTAAAAGAATTTCGGAAGCTGAACCTAAAAACGTAGGAGGAAACTAAAATGGCAAAGTTTAGAAAAAAGAAAAGTGGCGGGCAACCAGCCATTAATACAGCCTCTCTTCCTGATATCGTTTTTATGTTGTTATTCTTTTTCATGGTAAGTACAACTATGAAAGAGGTGGATCTAAAAGTGAATGTTCGACCTGCGCAGGCCACTGAAATAGAGAAATTGGAAAATAAGGAGCTGGTGACTTTTATTTATGTGGGGGTGCCGTCCAAACAATTCCAATCACTTTATGGTAGTGAGCCACGTATACAATTGAACGATCAGTTTGCAACAGTTCAAGATATTCAGAGTTACATTGCTCAATCGCGTGATGCGATGAAAGAGAGTGTACAAGCCAAAATGATTGTTTCAATCAAGGCTGACAGAGAATGTCCGATGGGAGTAATTACTGACATTAAGCAGGCTTTACGTAAGGCTGCTGCATTGAAGCTTAACTATTCAGCTAACATGAAAGCGGAAGTAAGATAATTCTATATACGTCTTAAAAAAAGGGGCTCCGGTTTGGGAAGCCCCTTTTTTTATGGTTCATTGTTGCTGAATTATTCTTGAGCTAATAGGTGTTTTTAAGCTAAATTGACCAAGGGATTGATTCGTATCCGTTGATTTAGCTTGACAGATTCATTGAGGAGATTAGTAGAAGTAGAATTTCATGTGAAACGAATTAAAAAAGAGTGTCGCTTACTATCAATCACCTTCATATCTCTCATGTTTAAGCGACACCCTCGCCACCAACTATACAGCACCTTGTGCTAACATTGCATCCGCCACTTTCACAAACCCTCCTATGTTAGCACCATCCACATAATTCACAAATCCACTTTCTTTTTTACCGTATTTTGTACATGTTTCGTGGATGCTCTTCATAATGTTCTGGAGTCGATTATCCACTTCTTGACGTGTCCAGCTTAACCGCATGCTATTTTGTGTCATTTCCAGTCCTGATACCGCTACCCCACCTGCATTGGCAGCTTTTCCCGGTCCAAACAGAATGGCTTTATCTAAAAATATCTGAACGGCCTCGTGGGTTGATGGCATATTGGCGCCTTCCGACACACATATGCAACCATTCGAAACTAAAGTGATCGCCTCTATTTCATTGATTTCATTTTGCGTGGCACTTGGTAAGGCAATGTCCCCTTTTTCCAGCCATGGACGCTCATTTTCGACATATTTGATGCCGTATTTGTCTGCATATTCTTTAATGCGACCACGTTTTGTATTCTTCAAGTACATGACATATTTGAGTTTTTCGGCATCTATTCCTTCCTGATCGTAGATGTATCCACTGGAGTCAGATAATGTCACTACTTTTCCACCCAGTTCAATTACTTTTTCAACGGTATATTGTGCGACATTACCAGAACCGGAAACCAGGACTGTTTTACCTTTAAAACTTTCGCCTTTGGTTTTTAGCATCTCCTGAGCAAAATAGACGTTTCCATATCCTGTAGCCTCGGGTCGTATTAAACTGCCCCCATAGATTAATCCTTTTCCGGTTAAAACACCTGTAAATTCATTGGCAATGCGTTTGTATTGGCCATATAAATAACCTATTTCACGGCCACCAACACCTATATCACCAGCCGGAATATCAGTATTAGGCCCAATGTGACGATACAATTCAGTCATGTAACTCTGACAAAACCGCATGACTTCATTATCCGATTTTCCCTTTGGATCAAAATCAGATCCTCCTTTTCCTCCTCCCATCGGAAGCGTTGTTAAGCTGTTTTTAAAGACTTGCTCGAAAGCCAGGAACTTTAATATACCCAGATTAACGGTTGGGTGAAAACGCAATCCGCCTTTATAGGGCCCGATGGCACTATTCATTTCAATTCGAAAGCCGCGATTCACACGCATCTCTCCTTTGTCGTTTATCCATGGTACCCGAAAGATGATCATGCGCTCTGGTTCAACAATACGTTCCAGGATACCGGCATATCGATATTTAGGGTTTTCATTCAGGAAATGATCCAATGACATAACCACTTCATGAACCGCCTGGTGAAATTCGGGTTCCGATGGATTTTTGGCTTTTAATTCAGCCATAAAAGCATTGGTGTCTGGATAAGAAGTTCGTGACATAAATATGGCTTTAAAAAGTGTAAAATGATAGACGTTGAGTATGATATATAAAACCTTAATCAGAATAGAATCTTCAATGTTGCATCATTTTAATTACGACCAATGTTTTTGCCTATTGATAAAAAAAGTTAGCACTTTTTTTTATTAAAAGCCATATTATAGGAATAATTTGTGAGGGAATTTCTTGTTTACGAGGCGGTTCTTCAAACGCGCTTTAAGGAGATGATATGCCCAATGGGCGATCAGTTACCAACGGCAAGCAGAGCTTTCTAAACACCAGCGAATTCATACAAACCATCGCGAAAGGCACATGAATGCAGGCGAAATGCAGGAAACCCGGGCGAAATGCACCCTAACCGGGGTAAGGTGCTTTGCGCTCCGGTCAAGCAGCCTTTCGCCTTCGTAGCAGACCTTTTCGCGGGGGCGGTGCAACACTTCGCTTTGGTGGATAGCTGTTCGCATCCTTCGCTGTCTGTTTCGCTGTGGTTGCATGCTGTTCGCCCCGTTCAAGGGTAAACTAGCGCTGGTTAGATGCCGTTCGACGACGTAATTGCCTAAATCATTTCTCATCCGGGCACTCCGTCCCGGCTCGCTAGCGTTCTGCTGGCCGGAAACCAGGTTCGTTGTTAATATCAGCTGGCGGCTTCCCAGTAAAAGAGAAATATCCGTAAAGATTCAGGGAATGGATTTTAAAAATGCGTATTCCCGAGAGGGCCGATCCAGAATTTCATTGCTCAATAATGAACAGTACGTAATAAATGAAGGATCTCATGTTGCTTAAACCTGATAGTTCACGAATATCCATGTTTAACTGTGGATAATTTTCTGATGCCGGAATACGATTAATATGAAAACTGGGTGTTATATGAGTGAATCCCCTGTTTCATTCGTGAATTATTCGAATTTTTGTTATCTTTTAGTAATAAATCAGTTGCCTTATGCAAAGGGGTTGGGATAAATGGGATTCAATCAATGAGGGGCCTGCAAATGGGGTCGCTTCTGCTCGTATTTTAAATATACTGAATCAGGTGGTTCAGATTATAAAGCAGGATAATCCAATTGATGAAACGCTGGAGGAATTAATCAGCGTTTTACCGCAGGCCTGGATGCGATCCGATCAAATTGGGGTTCGGATACGATTTAAGGAGTGGGAGTTTGCATCGTCA
Source organism: Marinilabiliaceae bacterium (assembly GCA_016342595.1). Classification (GTDB taxonomy): domain Bacteria; phylum Bacteroidota; class Bacteroidia; order Bacteroidales; family Marinilabiliaceae; genus JAEINY01. The sequence continues at coordinate 9,314 of JAEINY010000006.1, read as the reverse complement.
GGTTTTATGGAAACAGGATTGGGTATTACCGAACGCTTTTCCACTGTAGATGGTGGTAAAGGTGCCATCGATGCCTACTATCTCACTGAACAACCCGATCGCGATGAAGGGCCTTTTTTATACGATGAGCGTTTACTCATAAATCAAACGGCACGACTTCTTTCCGGTTTTATTAATCACATTATCTCCGAGCGTAAACATTCTGAATCAGTTGAGCGCTTAAAAGAATTATCTGTGATTAATCGAACTACCCGCATTATCAATGAAGGGCAATCGGTGGATGATGTGTTACAGCAAGTCGCTTTTTTGATGCCATCGGGTTGGCAATATCCTGAATTTACTGTGGCACGTATTTCCTATGCAGGACATGATTATACCAGTGAGCGGTTTATCGAAACCGAGTGGGTACAAACCCGGCGTTTTCAAACAATGGACGGCGGTTCAGGCTCCATGGATGTGTTTTATACCCGAGACTTCTCCTATCTGTCTGGTGACCCGTTTTTAAAAGAAGAGCGTGATTTGCTCACTAATTTAACCCGCTTGATCACAGATTTTTTAAATCAAACACTGGCGCAGAGTGAAAAACAAGAGCGTCAGGAGCGGGTAAAGGAGCTAAGAACAATTAATGAAACGACACGGATCATTAATCAACACATGCCGGTTTCTTTTACATTGAATCGTATTGCGGAGCTTTTGCCGGGAGGAATGCAATTCCCGGAGTATTCTGTGGCTCGTATCCGATTGGAACAACATGAATTTACTAGCCCGGGTTTTATTGAAACACCGTGGGTATTACGGTATAAATATGAGACCATTGATCGGCAGACGGGGGCTATTGAAGTATATTATTTGAAGGAGTTTGCCAAAACGCGTCAGGAACTTTTTCTTAATGAGGAAACGGATTTGATTCGTAATCTGGGGAATCTCATTGTAGGCTATTTAAATAGCATTCATGCACGTGACTTGATGGAAAAATCAAGACGACTTTATGCTGGTGAATATTTGAAGCAAAAGAAAGATGTCACAAAAGGACCATCTCGGAAAAGTAAACATCTGCTTCAAAATTTTATGCACAAAAATAATGCAGCCCGCGATATTTATTATGATTTGATGCCCTTCAGGGTTAAAGAAATACTCTTGGTGGCCAATTTATTCGATGCTTACGCCATTGAAAGTGAAGGCCGGTTTACGGAGCAGATATTGGGTGGTTTCCACCAGTTGCATTTGTTAACCTTACCCAGGGTTACAGGTGTTACGACCTACGAAGAGGCCATTGATAAGTTAAATGAAAAGCACTTCGATTTGATCATCGTGATGGTCGGGGTGGATAAACGTTCGCCACTTGAATTGAGTCAGCTGGTTAAAAAGGCTTTTCCCTATGTCCCCATTTTTATTCTTCTGAATAACGATGCCGATATTCCTTTTTTTGAAGCTCGAAAAAAGGAGATGGGCGTTTTGGATGAGCTGTTTGTTTGGAATGGTGATCCAAAAATTTTCTCTTCCATGGTTTTTCATTTGGAGGATAAAGTGAATGTTGAAAATGATACACAAGTGGGATTGGCACGTGTTATTTTGTTGGTTGAAGATTCCGTAAAATATTACTCAAAGTATTTACCTTTTTTATATTCCAGTGTGTTAGAGCAAACCAACCGATTGATCGAAGATGTGAGTGCCGATGAGTTATACGCTGTGTTGCGTTTGCGAGCCCGTCCCAAAGTATTGGTCGTAAGTAGTTATGAAAGTGCACTGGAGATTTTTGATAAGTATAAGGACTATTTGCTTTGTCTCATCTCCGATGTGGAATTTTTGCGTAATGGCCGTTTGGATCCGAATGCGGGATTTGATTTAGTGAATCATGTGAAGTCCAAATTGAAGGATCTGCCAGTTATTATGCAATCATCGAAAATTGAATATTCCCAGGATGCCTATGAATTGAAGACGGTATTTATCAACAAATACTCAGAAAGTCTGCTTCAGGATATTAAAACGTTTATCAGTCATTACCTGGGTTTTGGGAATTTTGTGTACAAAGATGCACACGGACGATCCATAGCGATTGCACGCAACCTGAAAGAGTTTGAGCAGAATTTGAGGAATGTACCCATTGATAGTATTGTCTACCATGCGCGTAAAAATCATTTTTCCATGTGGTTGATGGCCAGGGGGGAAATTAAGATTGCCCGGATAATAGCGCCGTATCGGATCAGTGATTTTGAATCGGAGGAACTGCTTCGGGAATATTTAATTAAAGTACTGCGACGGCATCGGGAAGAGCAGAATCAGGGGAAAGTAATCGATTTTAATGATGTGGATAACATCGATGAGAATAATGTATATAGTTTATCAGGTGGATCATTGGGTGGCAAGGGACGTGGTTTGGCTTTTATCAACACCTTGCTTTTTAATTTTGATTTTGGTGCACATATTCCGGGAGTAGTGATTAAAATGCCCCGCACAACCGTGATAGGAACGGATGAGTTTGAGTTGTTTATAGAGCGCAATGAACTACAGGACCTTTACTTTCGGGAGTTATCTTTTCAACAGATAAAAATGATCTTTCTGGAGGGAGAACTTTCAAAAACATTGGAACGCCGCCTGAAGCGCTTACTCACTATTTTTACAAAACCATTAGCGGTGCGCTCGTCAGGTATATTGGAAGATAGTTTAAAACAGCCGTTTGCCGGAGTTTTTGATACTTACTTATTACCCAATAACCATGAACATCCGAATGAACGATTCAATCAACTTTGTGCAGCCATTAAGCTGGTGTATGCCTCCATCTTTAGTGAAACGGCCCGGGCTTTTACCGAAGCGGTTGATTTTAAAATTGAAGAAGAGCGGATGGCGGTCATCATTCAGGAAGTTGTCGGGCATTCTTACGATCAGTTTTTTTATCCGCACATCAGTGGTGTGGCCCAATCGTACAATTATTACTCCTTTGGTCATATGAATCCGGAGGATGGGTTTGCAGTTATCGCTTTAGGGTTGGGGAAGTATGTGGTAGATGGTGAAAAGGCCTGGCGATTTTGTCCGGTGTATCCTGATCTGGAGATTAATTCACCCAAAGATCAGTTTAAAAATTCCCAAACAGAGTTCTATGCGGTGGATTTGGGTAAGCAACATCTCGATCTGTTGGAGGGTGAAACGGCCGGTTTAATTCGGGCAGATGCTTATCATGCAGAGGTACATGGAACCATCCGGCATTTAGCATCGGTTTATAATCCGGATAATAATACCATTTCGCCCGGATTAGAACAATCCGGGCCGCGCATCTTGAATTATACTGATATCCTGAAATACAATTACATGCCCTTGTCTAAAACCATTGAAGTGGTATTGGATGTAGTGAAAGAGGCATTGGGCTCACCGGTTGAAATTGAATTTGCAGTGGATCTTAATAAGGACAGCAAAGGGCGCGCTTATTTTTATCTGCTTCAAATAAAACCCTTAATCGGCAGTGCTCATGATTATTCCATTAATACGGCCAAAATTGATGCGGACAAGATTGTTGTAAAAACCAATCATGGAATGGGTAATGGTAAGATTACAGATATCAATGATGTCGTCTATTTGGATGTGAATGCCTTCGATAAATCAAAAACCCGTGAAATGGCGGCAGAGATTGAGCAAATTAATAATAGACTTAAATTACAGGGGCGATCCTATGTGTTAATCGGACCAGGGCGATGGGGCACGCGTGATCCCTGGATAGGCATACCCGTCGCCTGGACTCAGATTTCTCATGCTAAAGTGATTATTGAAACCGATTTGGAGGACTATCCTTTGGAAGCTTCCGGGGGATCTCATTTTTTTCATAATGTAACGTCCATGAATGTGGGTTATCTCTCTATACAACATCACGAAAAAGAAGCATATGTCAATTGGGATTTATTAAATCAACAACCAATAGTAGACCAAATGCGTTATTTTAAACACATACAGTTTAATAATTCATTAACCATTCGCATGGACGGACGAAAAAGAATGGCAATTATTACTTATAACGAATAGTAAAAATATAAATTAAACAGATGGATAAAGTACCTGTCAACTTACGCTATTCCAATTTCTTTGCTGAAACAGCTTTCAATCGATTGATGCAAAAGCGAATTCATAAAGTCTTATTGATTTGTAGTGCCTATGATGCTTTTATGTTGGAAGAGGATGGCCGGATTGATGAACAGATTTTTAATGAGTACGTGTCGCTTAACTTACGCTATCCACCCCAGTTTATTCATGTGGAGACAGCCGATGAAGCATTTGAGATACTGGAAGAACTCAATATTGATTTGGTGATAACCATGTTGAGTATTGGCGGGATGGATCCTTTTTCCATGGCGAAGAAAGTGAAGGAGAAATATGCAACCATTCCCATCGTGGTGTTGACTCATTTTTCGCGGGAAGTATCGGTGCGGATGGCACGCGAAGATACCAGCGCTATTGATTATATATTTTGTTGGTTGGGGAATGCGGATATCATGTTGGCTATCATCAAGCTGATTGAAGACGAGATGAATGTGGATCATGATGTGCAGGAGGTCGGCGTTCAAAGCATTTTATTGATCGAGGATTCTGTCCGGTTTTATTCCAGTTACCTGCCATTGATCTATCGCATTGTGCTCACGCAATCAAAAAAATTCATGGATGAAGGATTAAATGAGCATCAAAAAATGATGCGCATGAGAGGACGTCCTAAGATTTTGCTGGCCCGCACTTACGAGGAAGCATTGGAGATGTATGAAAAATACGAGTCCAATTTATTAGGTATTATTTCGGATGTGGCCTATGATAAAGAAGGGCAGATGGATGCGGAAGCCGGGATTAAATTCGCCAAATTGGTGAAAGAGCGAAATCCGTATATGCCATTTATATTACAGTCTTCAAACCGGAATCAGGAAGTTACTGCCAAGGAATTAAAGGTGAGTTTCATCTACAAACATTCCAAATCATTATTGCGTCGCTTAAAAGAGTTACTGAATAAATATTTGGCTTTTGGCGATTTTGTTTTTGTTAATCCGGGCACCGGTGAAGAAGTAGGACGGGCCAGCAACTTGAAAACCTTGCAAGAACGCATATGTCAAATACCCGATGAATCATTGATGTATCATTTTCAGCGCGATCATGTATCCAAATGGTTAAATGCGCGTGCTCTTTTTGCCATTGCGGAAGTGTTAAAATACATCCGGGTGGAAGATTTTAGTAGTCTGGATGAGGCCAAACGCTTTTTGTTTGATACGATTGCCAACTTTCGTTTCAATAAAGGGCGCGGTATCATTGCCAAGTTTTACCGGGAGAAATTTGATGAGTATCTCACCTTTACGCGTATTGGCGATGGTACCATCGGGGGCAAAGCTCGTGGTTTGGCGTTTTTAAATATGCTCATAAAAAAACATGAGGTATTTAGTCAGTTTGGTGAAGTAGTGGTGACCATTCCCCGCACGGTGGTGATTAGTACAGATATCTTTGAAGAGTTCATGGAGGTGAATCAATTGTATCCATTAGCCTTGTCGGAGGCAGCGGATGAAGAAATATTGCAGGCCTTTGTGAGCGGGCATTTACCCGAACGGATCCATGGCGATTTGTTTAAATTCATTTCCATTTTACGAGGGCCCATTGCCATTCGATCGAGCAGTGTATTGGAGGATAGTCATTATCAGCCCTTCGCAGGGATTTACTCCACTTATATGATTGCACATGATCCCAATGAAGGTATTGTGCTCTCACAATTGTGTGATGCGATTAAATGTGTTTATGCGTCTGCCTTTTTTAAATCCAGCAAACAATACATGGAGGCCACTATGAATGTGATTGATGAGGAGCGGATGGGAATCGTTTTACAGGAAGTGGTGGGTCAACAGCATGAGGATGTGTTTTATCCCACATTTTCAGGTGTTGGCCGATCGGTAAATTTTTATCCCATTGCCCCCGAAAAGACAGAAGATGGCATCGTGAATGTTGCCATGGGGTTGGGTAAACACATTGTGGAAGGAGGTGTTTCGTTACGGTTCTCCCCCAAATACCCGCGTAAGATATTGCAATTATCTACAACGGATATGGCCATTAAAGAAACGCAGAAATCATTTTTTGCCCTCGATCTGAATTCCGCCAGTTTCACTCCTTCCGTCAATGATGCGGTTAATTTAAAAAAACTGGACCTGAAGGCATCTGAAAAACATGGCACCTTAAGATGGCTGGGATCGGTCTATGATTTTCAATACCACATGATCAAAGATGGTCTGATGGCCGATGGGATGCGATTGGTCACTTTTGCCAACGTATTAAAATATGATGCCTTTCCTCTGGCTGAGATTATTGGTCATGTTCTGGAAATTGGACAGAAGGAGATGAATCAACCTGTAGAGGTGGAATTCGCAGTTGATTTACAACCCAAACCAGGATTGCCTCCGATCTTTTACTTATTGCAGATACGCCCCATTGTGGACACTAAAGAAACCATTTCGGAGAAACTGGAAGAGTTATCTCAGGAAGAGACATTAATATATTCGAAATCTGCTTTGGGAAATGGTATTGTGAATGATGTATATGATGTGGTGTATATCAAGCCTCAATCATTTAATCCGGCGAATAACACCTCGCTGGTTTCTGTTTTTGATGAGTTAAATAAAAAGTTTCATGATGAGAATAAATATTACATACTCATAGGTCCCGGACGCTGGGGATCTCAAGATCCCTGGTTAGGCGTACCGGTCAAATGGACACAGATCTCCTCGGCTCGGGTGATAGTAGAAATGGGACTGGAGAATTATCGGATCGACCCCAGTCAGGGCACTCATTTCTTCCAAAATCTTACCAGTTTACGAGTAGGTTATTTCACTGTCATACCCTCTATTGGTGATGGTCATCTGGATATTGATTTTTTGGATCGGCAGCCAGCGGTTTTTGAGGATCAAAATATCCGGCATGTACGCTTTGAACAAGCGTGTGTGATTAAAATAGATGGACAAAAAGGCCTGGGTGTGGTGATGCTGCCTGACCCCGGACTTTAGTCCGGGACGTCAGAGTGGCCTACCTTAGCCCCCAAGCTAAAGCATGGGGATACATCAACCCCAGACTTCAGTCTGGGGCACTAGACAAATCGGGACTAAAGTCCCTCCAAATATACGATCATGTCATATGTGAAAATATGGATACATGCTGTCTGGGGAACAAAGCGACGTCAACCAATGATGCAATCCGAGTGCGTGAAAGATTTATTGATAAGGCATATCATTGAGACGTCCCTTAATAAAGGCTTTCAAGTGCAAGTGCTAAATGGTGTCAGTGATCATCTGCATGCCTTGATTCGGCTTAAATCCACACAGACTTTGGATAAGATTATGCAGCACGTGAAAGGAGAGTCGGCTCATTGGATGAATCAACAACAATTGTTGAAGGACAAATTCAAATGGTCACACCGGTACTACGCGGCTTCGGTGAGTGAATCGCACAGAAGTAGAGTTGAAAGATATATTATGAATCAGGTGCAACACCATAAACAGCAGACCTGGCAACAAGAGTATGAAGCATTCATGGCGAAGCATGGTTTTGTAGTGGCTTCCGATGACTGGGACTAAAGTCCCTGTATGGCTCCGGGTTCTGTCTGCATGCCCCAAGCTAAAGCAGGGGGATAGATCTGTGGCAGGACTCTGCGGAGACCCCGGCACCCAACCCCAGACTTCAGTCTGGGGGCATGATCAGTCTGGGGGCATGATCAGTCTGGAGCATGATCAGTCTGGGGGCATGATCAGTCTGGAGTATGAGACAAACCGGGACTAAAGTCCCTCAACAAATACCACCATTATGAACCTAGAGCGATTTTTATTACAATTGGAGCAACGTCATCCCGGTGAACCGGAATTTCAGCAGAGTGTGCGTGATTTGTTAACATCTGTTGAAGATCGCATCAGAGACGATTTTCGTTTGGAGCATGCAGGTATTATAGAAAGGCTGGCAGAGCCCGATCGGATTTTTATTTTCAAAGTGCCCTGGACCAATGATCAGGGAAAAGTGATTGTGAACAGAGCTTACCGGGTGCAGTATAACAATGCCCTTGGACCCTATAAAGGAGGTTTGCGCTTTCATCCGCAATTGACGCTCGGGACCGTTAAGATGCTGGCTTTCGAACAGGTATTCAAAAATAGCTTAACCGCTTTGTCGCTGGGTGGAGCCATGGGTGGTGCTGATTTTGATCCCTATGGCAAATCAGATGGTGAGCTGATGCGCTTTTGTCAAAGTTTCATGCTGGAATTATGGAATGTATTGGGGCCGGATATAGATATCCCCGGTGGCGATATCGGGGTTGGTGGACGGGAAATTGGGTATCTCTTTGGGATGTTAAAAAAACTCAGCAGGCGTCACAATGGTACCTTTACCGGGAAAGGACCTGACTGGGGAGGCATTGGCTTGCGACAGGAAGCGCCAGGGTATGGCATCATCTATTTTGTGAAATCCCTGCTTGATCAACGGGGTGATTCATTAAAAGGTAAAACCATCGCTGTGTCAGGATTTGGAAATGTCGCACATGGCGTGATTGCCAAAGCCACTGCCTTGGGTGCTAAAGTGGTAACCATTTCCGGTCCCGATGGATGCATTCATGATCCGGAAGGCATCGCCGGTGATAAATTGGATTACCTGGTAGAGATGCGTGCTTCCAATGAGGATAAGGTACGTTCCTATTCCATGGAATTCCCTGGGACAGCCTATTTTGAAGGGGAGAAACCCTGGAAGATACCGTGCGATATAGCCATTCCATGTGCCATTCAAAACGAGCTGGATCACGGGGATGCAAAACTGTTGATAGCCAATGGCTGCCAGTTGGTGGTGGAAGGGGCCAATCGGCCGTGTACATCCGCCGCACTGGATGTAATAGAAAGTGCACCATTCACTTTTATTCCCGGAAAAGCAGTGAATGGTGGGGGAGTGGTGGTGTCCACTTTGGAGTTGGCTCAGAATGCCATGAAAATGGTCTGGACCAATGAAGAGGTTGATCAGCGACTACAAACCATTATGCAACGCACCTACCAATTATGTGGTCAATATGGTAAGGTTGAAGGTGGTGGTGTCAATTATCAACGCGGGGCCAATTTGGCAGCTTTTCAGCGGGTTGCCGAGGCTATGATTGATCAGGGTACCGTTGGTTGAAAAGTATTTACTTTAGTTTTAATCGTTTAAGGTACCTGCTATGATTTCTATTGATTTTAGGGATAAAAAAAGCCGGCCTCCTAAGAGTACCGGCTTTCCATTCATAGATATGGGTAATGTTATTAAATGCCAAAAAGTTTAAAGCCTAGTGAGAAAGTCAGGACGTCTGTTTT
>JAEINY010000270.1 GCA_016342595.1 Marinilabiliaceae bacterium | reverse complement strand
TTTCCTAATGGTGGTGGGAGTTTCTTTTTAGAAAAGGTGTCACTTCTTATATTAATGAAAGGGGATAGTTTTATAAAAAAGATGGCAATCTCCGTATTCGATCTATGGTTGCTACTATTTCCAAATGTCTAAAACCTATAAATGAACCGACATACTCACTTCATAATAGGCTCCACTACGAAGAGGCAATAAAGTATTAACTCCTTTGGTAGTAAATTCCGGATATTGCACATCTGAATTTAAAATATTCTGCCCACTTACAGCTATCTTTAACTGGTAATCTTTATGAATCAAAGTAGCCAAATCATAGGCCACCTTAAAAGATAACAAACTATGGGCCTCAGCGTCAGGGTTCCAAGCATTTACCTCAGGATTAACTATTGATACTGGATGAGGCTTTCCAAAATAGCTGTTATAAACACCAATATCCAATGCTTTTCTACTATAGATAACCCCCCCCTTAACCATAAGATTAGGATGCAATGCTGCATTGGAAAGGTTATCTTCATCTTTATTCTCCTGATAGTTACCCGACAATAACACCAGAAAATTCTGACCTAAACGGAGTTTACTTTCATATTCAATACCCCAGAATTGATGCTTTAAACCATTAACATATTGCACTCCTACTTCGCTATATGGTGTTCTAAAAATCATGTCTTTCATTTGGCTATAATATCCTGTTAATGCCAATTGGTATTTTGAATGATTGTAAAACAACTGACCTTCCCATGTTGTAATAAGTTCAGGATCTAATTCATGATTTCCTAAAAGCTGAGGAATATTAAAGGAAGTCTCAAGAGGATAGGGTTTACGGAAAGCCTGTCCGTATAACAGCTTTACACCAGCTTCACCAGTGATATTTTGAATAAGTCCAACCCGAGGAGAGTAATTATAAGTATTACTTTTAACAGGTGCATCCAATAAGTCTTTACTCTTTAACCATACATTATTATACTGAAGACCAACAATTGCTTTTAATGTAGGATTTAAGTAGTAATCTCCCTGCATATAAAATGCGACATAGCTTTGAGATCCATCGAAAAAGTAATCACTCAAATGCTCCTGTTGCCCATATATACCTCCCACCACAATATTTAAGTTGGCCAAAGGAGTCCACAGAAAATTCACCTCGCCCATAATATCACTAGCTTCCATTACTTTTCCGTAGTCAGTATGCCAGGTATGCCGATTTGAGGTTAAGTTCACATTAAGCGTTGCACGATCCCCAAAGGATTGGACAAAACCAAAATCAGTAAAATAAGAGGTATGCTGCTCCTTATCCCCCCAATCATCAGACCAACTATTATCAACACCCCCTAACGAGTAAGGTTTATAGTCAAGTAATCCAAAGTTAAAGCTGAAATCTTTATACTTGGCATTCGCAAATACACCAGACCCTTTCTCCCAGAATTTCTGCTCATTGTCAACCCCCAGATAATCTATAAATTCAAATTCAGGTCCATCTGTGAAGTAATTTTTGAAACCGACTGTCACATTAAAATCATCCTTCTTCACAAATGCATGTGCATTAGCCTCCCGCGTCCCAAAGGAACCAGCTTTCACTTCACCTCCCACTACGGAGTTGTCATCACCAAATTCACGAGTGATCAAATTAACAACACCTGAATAGGCACAAGAACCATATAAGACAGAACCCGGGCCACGAATAATCTCAATTCGATCAATCGCATTCACCGGAAATGTTGTTAATAACGCAGCATTAAGCCCACCTGAAATCGGATCTCGTATCGGTCGCCCATTCATTAAAAACAAAGTATGGTTATTATAGGGAGTAAAAGATTGCCCTCTAAAGGCCACGCTATTTTTAGTTAAAATATTGGCAGACAAAAAAGAAGTACTGACTACTCGATTAAGAATGTCTCCCAGATTGGATTCAGCAAAGCTCTCAATCTCTTTTCGTGAAATGACAGATACAATGCCAGGAGCCTCAGTAATACTCTCGGAAGTTTTTGAAGCAATAGTTACCTCCAGTTTCATTAAATCTTCCAGAGACATCTCTAATAAGGTCCGGATGTCATTTTCCTGCGCACACAAAACTGTTGTTTGCAGTGAAAAAGCACACAGCAATAGCGCCTTAATTAACAAACTCTTGAATCCATTTAACTTCCTTTCTTTAATCATTGAGGGCTAGCTCTAAAACTTATGAATTAAAAGTAAAGAAAAATGATCATTAACAAAATGATTAGTTAATATTTGTTAATCATTTCCTGCTTAGTCATAAAAAAAACCGGAGAACGATCATCGTCTCCGGTTTATATTATTAAATTTAAACTAATCCTACATTATTTTCTATGCAATGGATCAGCACCAATAGTTCCTACTAATTCTGATAAATAGACATCCGATTTAGAATGCTCCAACATCTCTTGAGCTTTATTCAAGCGTTGCTGAATATCCATCTTCTCAATCAGAATTGAATTTTCAGGATTAGCCATGAAGTTACCCAAGTATTCAACTTGTTTCTGATGAAAAGCTACATCCTTTTGCTGTTTCAATTTCAAGCGTTCTTTATACCAGTCACTATTAACAACCTCATCACGATCGAAATATTTACGCAATTCAGGATCACTAATCTCTTTTCCTTCATAATGACCATGAGCCATGATATGAAGTAAAATTTGCAATGGCGGAATAGCACCTTTTATACTATCTTCTTCAAAATAACGTAAAGCTACTTTTTTCTGTGCATCGACAATATTATTGATACCATCTACAAAATCTTCCATTCCCTGCAATTCAGGTTTCAGCATGCGCTCATTGAATACTGCCAGAGGCTCATCAAACAAACGGTTCATACATCTGAAAGCAAAATTCTCAGTGATCCGGAATCCTAAACGACTAGCCAGAACTTTTTGTCCTTTGTAATCAAAGTCTTCCAGCTTCTCAAGCGACCCGTTTTCAATTAGTAATTTAGGATCACGATCTTCAGGCACTAAACGTGACCAAATTTCAGGAATCAAAATAGAAATATCATGATCAAAACGATTCTCTGATCCTACATAACCAGCAGCCGAACTAAAACCTTGATACTCGGTCAAAATATAAGATAACAAAGCATTGTTTAGATCGGTAGTTGGCACCAACATGTTGAAAGGACCTTTGGTTAAGGCACCTTCCGATCCTGCACCGGTAGTAGATGGTGATTTACCAGTCAAACTACACACGAAGTCCATGAACAACTCAGGCAATTCCTGATAGTGAATTGGATTATATACACTTAATGGTAAAATTCCGGCAGCCTTATCCGATGGATTATTTCGGCGTCCCGGCAATACAGCATTCACTACATCCACAACAGGCTCATCTGAATTAATCTTACGATGCAAACGAACACCCATTTCACCTAAATAACTATCCTGCGTTTCATTCTTGAAAATATTACGCTCCAGGTAACGCGGATTTTTAGTAGGCGATCCATCCACAATTCGAGGGTGCGATGGTACCACAAAAAAACCATCTTTATCACCTTCGACTACTTTGGTAATTAAGTCTTTTACCGGCTGTGTATATTTATCAAAGTTAATGGCATCTTCATACAACTCAATGGCATCCTGCCTTGTTAACGGCTCGTAATTGGTTAAAAAAGTACCATTTGTAACGATATCTTGTTCTGCTCCTTTGTCATAACCACGAATAATAGCTTCATCAGGCCGTTGAAACAGATAACTTTCACAGTTCGTTACAATTTTCAAACTCTTATTCTTATACTCCGCATTAAGATTTTTGAGTTGGCTCGCAGGTAATACGATAGAAGCAGAGATATCATCTTCCATCTGAATTTTCTGACTAGGCACAAAATCCGAACGCAATTTGTGCAACAACCAATTACCATCCTGATTAAATCCAATACGCACGTAACTAGCAGTTACTTTATTATTCTTATACTCAAGCGTAGTTCCCTGACGACCATTCACAAACTCAACTGACATGTAGTCTTTCCAGTTTCCTTGTTCGTGATCATTGCGGTACAAGCGCTTCACAAACAGTACTAAGGATCGAATGTGATCCGGTATATTCTTCAGGAAGGTATTGTAGTCATCACTGTATTGGTCAGATGGCGTTAACAACTTAACAGCTGAACCTAATGTACGCTGTGCGCTTAAGAATGTACGAGAAGGCTCGGCCTCGGCACGTACATTTTTCCAGCGATTAGAGAAATCAAAGTTGATGATTTCATCCGCCTTCTTGAAATCCTCCTCTAAATCTACAATATTATAAGTACCATACTGAATGGCATTCTGCATGGATTTAGAAATCTCAGATTTACCCCCTCCGGATACTGTACATGGTTTGTGACAGAACATTCCTTCAGGTTGCGTATTGATGATACGCCACATGGGCTGTGTAGGGTGTTTGACCAACTGGAATTTATGTCCTGACGGATGCACGTAAATTTTATCCGGAGACAATTTTAATGCATACTCTTTGCCTTTCAATGTCCATCTCACCTTGCTTTTATCAATGTCGATATCAGCATACTCAGGTATATAAACAATATCAGGATATTTTCTATCGATGGCATAGTTCTCCGGGAACACCTCAATGCGGTCCCCCAGCAATTGCTTCATCTCATCAAATGAATAGGCATTGTTCATTTTCGCTGAGAAAACCTCACCAAAAACATTATCGCTCATAATACCCCGGGGGTAGGCAATTGCACCACCGGCGTGCTCTTCCTCAACCAATCCATACAAGTTAGCAGAATAGCTGATTTGCGTTTTAATCTCTTTTTTGGTGTAACCAAAGTAGTTATCTGCAATCAAAGTAACCACCACACCGCGATCATCACGACATGTTACCTTAAAGGCACCGCCATCGTTATAGAACTCATTTTCGTCTTTCCAACACATCCCATCATTACGTTGACGCTCTGTTGCAACATCATAATGAGGAAGGCCCATATCCTTCTTCTTTAGCTTTGTCAATTGAGGAGCCAGAATAACACATCCGGTATGGCCAGTCCAATGCTCTACATCTAAAGCAGCATCGTTTTCAGCCAAATTGTGATCACCGGCATTGCCAAAAATATTTTCAACAAAATCGAGGTTACTCACCAAAGAGCCAGGCGCAAAAAACCGAACCTCCAGGCTCTTCTCCGACATCACTCCTTTTACCTCAGGACAAACCGTCGGGCGCATTAATAATGACACCATCACTTTCGCCTGCTCACTTTGATTTGAAGTAAAAGGTAATAGCTTCATATCATCAGAAGGATTTACCGCTGCATTCAGCATGTGTGCGAATGCAATTTTTGGCACTTCTTTTTTATCCAGAGGTACTGGTAAATCACCTTCTACAATGTGAAAGGTTCCTTTTGTTGTTCTTTTATCGTGTAGAGGGTTATTCAGAATCCCTTGTTTAACTCTATAGGAACTCACCAAGTCACTCTTAAATGAATTACCATCGGGTGGTAAACTCACCTCACGAGCTAATCCTTTTTGATTTAATACAAAAGTGTTATTTGGCAAACGATAGGATTTGTCAAATTTTACATCTTTCAAATAATCATTCAAAAAGTTTTGAATCCTTGTATCTGCCGGCGAAAGGTGATCAGCTAACAAACGTGATTTCTCACGAAAACTGTTAATCAAACTTTCGGTCAAAGACAAAAACTTGGCATTTGAAAATTTCGTCTTTGCATCACTGTCGTCATAAAACAATGGTTGGCCTAAAGCAGCAAGCTGCAAGTTGATATATTGGATCATGTCCTTACGATCCCTCTTGCTCGGCTTTAGTTTGCTAATCGCATCATGTTTCATATGGCGTAAGTAGTTTTAAAATTTCAATTTCAAATTTAGTTAATTAAGTGCGTAATCAATAACATTTTGACACATTACAAATGTTAATAATACAAAATTAAAGAGGAAAACCGCGATTCAGATAACATTTACATCATTTTGTAAGTCAGCCACAACCCGTCATTATGATAAAAGACGCATGTGTATATTTCCGGTTTTGAATCAGATAGATCTTGCTATTATTTAGAACAGATAAAGCATCCCTATTATCAAAATAGAAAACCCGATAAAAAATGAATTGGTGAAAAATTTCTTTAAAAAAATATTTTTCAAATAGGAAATCCTCATCAAATTTGATTGAAATCCATAAAAAAGAGCCATTTTTGACCCCTTGAAAATCGAGCAAATAGCAGTTCAAACCAAAATTGATACGAATTCTATATTGTAATGAAGGAGATTGAAAAAAAATACCTGATAAAAGATGGAACAAAACTAGTGCTAACCCCCTCATTTTTTAAGTTATTCCCCTCAATAGAAGATTTAGTGCGGGAAGTGGCACAAAAGGGTCAAATTATCCGCCAGGGTTATCTCACTCTCCAAACAGCTGAGCTATTAATTCAAAAACTCGAATTAAATCCATCGTTTACGCCAAAGGAAGCACGATTACGCCAAAAAAATAACCTTTTCTATTTTACATTGAAAGGCGAAGGAACGATAGAGCGAGAAGAATTGGAAGTTACTCTTTCAAAGGAGCTTTTTGAATCGTATTGGCCTGAAACAGAAAACAGGAGAATCGAAAAGATCAGGCTTGAAAAACCGTATGAAGGTCATGTAGCTGAATTTGATGTATACATCAACCGTTTGCTAATTGTTGCAGAAATAGAATTCCAAACCTTAGAAGAGGCATCTGATATAGCCCCATTGGGTGAAGACATCTCCAATGATAAAAGGTATAAGAATAAAAACCTTGCACTATAAAAAGCACCTGCAAAACCAAGTGCCTTTTGTGTAATCCCAATTTGTATTTTTCTGATTATTTAAAACTATTCTATCTCCAATTTAAGACAAGATCATTTTTAAGGACCAATGTAACGCCTGGCAATAACAATGTTATCGGCATAACGCTTCATGGTATGGGGGAAGTCATCAGTAGTGCGATGCAAATTGAGGTGTACAGTGAGGGGTTTTAGATCTTCAATATCACGAAACCGCATATTGGTAGCTCTGGATTGCAAAACACCATTAATCCAAAAACGTGCTTCTCCGTCATTTCGGCCCGGTGTATTTAAATACAATCCCACTTCATAACAATTCCATTCCTCGAACTTAAGGTAATGGTATGGCTCCGAATAGATGGAGAAACGATACGGCTTATCACCCACAGAAGGGTTGGATATTTTAATCTCCCCAACGGCCGCCTTTGCATCAGTGGGAGCAGGATTATAACTGTACAGATGTCCAAACCACAAAAACTTATCATTTGCCGCCTCTTTAACCGATGGCCCCCAACCCACAAACTGACACGACACGCCATACCAATTGGTGCCATCGCACGGCACTTGTGTGCCAGAGGGCCCCTGCTCATTATATATGCCAAACCCTTTAACACCTGCACCATCATAGGTACCTTCGGGCGATTCACTACCATAATAAGGATGAAAGCTACTGTCGTATTTGAAGTACATGCGCACGAAATAAGCCGTTCGCTCACCTTCATGAGCAGATTCCGGTATGGGATAACGACAGGTAGGCCCATTATATCC
>JAEINY010000269.1 GCA_016342595.1 Marinilabiliaceae bacterium | reverse complement strand
GTGTTGTGAATTGCTTTCAAATTGTATATTTACTGAGGTCTTTGACATCGTATTGGCTTTAAAGTTCAAATGCACAATCAGTTATCAAAGACAACAGAAATAAGGAATCAACTCCAAAACGGATTGATTCCTTGTTTCTATTAAGCTTTTTGCTTCCTGTCACTTTATTAAAAAAGTTGCAGTTGCTGTACTACTTCAGGTTTATCAGCCTGTTTTTTACTAAAAAACAATTCCATCATCCCAAATTGTTTATCCGTTATCTTTAACACTCCGATGTGTCCATGCTCGGGCAACATGTTTTTTACCCGCTTGCTATGTACATCCGCATTTTCTCTGCTAGGACAGTTACGGATGTATATCGAAAATTGAAACATTGTAAAACCATCGTCCATAAGCTCTTTTCGAAACTTGGCGGCTTGTTTGCGTTGTTTTTTTGTTTCCGTTGGTAAATCAAAAAACACAAGTACCCACATGATTCTATATTGGTTAAGTGCTGAATAAGTCATGTCAATTCTCAATAAACTGCGGGTAGATAATCCGTCGCCTATCACCGGCAAAGGATTCAAACAGAGAATTAGTCGTTCGGCTAAGCCCGACCATGAGTGGACTCTTTTGCTTACCAAATACAACATCAACAGTTGCGATACTTAGCAGCTTCACCTTTTGTTCGCGGGTAATTTCATCACTTGTAATTTCTCCTCTTTGCCACATGCCGTAAACCAATTCATCACAAAACGGTCGATAAGGTTCCATTATATCATCTGCCAGGCAATAGGCATTGTACTTGTTGCGATGAAAAATCCCCAAGGTGGGTAATAAACCGGTACCTACTAAGGCTCGCGCAACCATTGCACGCAATATTGCATAGCAATAATTTAAATGAGCATTAGGTGCCTCCCCAAAACGATCACGAGTAAAATCACTTTCTTCAAACAAGAGTTTCCAGTATACAGAGGCAGCTCTTCCTTCTACATTGGTGGGATCACCGCTTTGTATCTGAGGTATTAATGCGTTAAGGCGTATATTACCAATGGAAAAACGTTGTAATAAAGCTGCCTGATTCTCAACTTTTGCCTTAACAGTTTGCTGCCACAGATTCTTTTTCAGGGGCTCACTGGCATGTATTTGAATTCTGAATCGCTCCGACTGCAATGTATTACCTTCCAAAGGAAGCATCAGTCCTGATGGTAAATGCTTTTCATCACAGCTTATAATAGCAGTATTTTTTTGCGATAAAGCTGCAATCAAGGCATGTGTAATCGTGACTTGAGGGTTATCGAGCAATACCACGCCAATATCTTCAATAGGCACTGAACCCAATTCTTTATTTGTTGTGGGTTCTAACACTTTTAATTGCTGCTGTTGCTTATGCAAATAAGCTGGATTACCAAAGTAAAGCGTACGTTTAATCATAACTAATTCTTTTTTAGGCTACAACAAACTATACGCTCAATATTTTTTACAGATTAAAAATATTGATACGTTCAATGATAAAAGTGACAAACAGCTTTAATTAACAGATAAACAAACAACTAGAAATATAAACAAAGAAAAAATTTTGACACTAGAATAGCTTATTACAATAAGCTACATTACGATATAGCAACCGTAATGCAGCCCGCTATAACCTACTCCCCAACTTTTACAATTTGACCCAGGTGATTGGTACGAACTTTTATTATTCCATTCAAATTATCAGGTGTTTGAATAAAGTTATATCCGACTTTTGATAACTCCTTGTTTTTTAACGTATCATTATTTACTGCTTTAGTCTCCAGGTGATGATTAAATACGTAATTTTTTGTTGAAATTTTCTGAACCCTAAATAAATGTTTGCTAATGATTCTCCTATTCTCCGCATTTAACAAATCAATCTCTGATGGGTCAAAATCATCACTTGGAAAAACAAACATCTCATTTTGTTTCATGGTAAACAAAAACTCCCATCCATTTTTATGTTCCTTATTAACAATCGGCAGATTGGCATTTACTCGTGCCACAGCTTCGTAAAATGACACCACTTCTTCTTGCAGCTTACCTTTCTCATCTCGATAAATAGCTACATGGTGATTATTACCCGTACTAACATAATCTGTAGGCATCTCCCCGCCTTCTCCGTTAAAAATGAGCTTACCTAAATGATCTTTCTTACAATGTAAAGCTTCAGCGTTACTTACGCCATTAATGGTTACACGCTTAATGGAGATTCCCTTTTCTTTATTCAGCCATATGGGATTTTGTTCAAGATTTACAAAGGCTTCTTTTGCTTTCCCACCAAATTCATCCAGACGCTGTTGCAATATACGCTTAACACCCTTATCAATAACTTTATCAATTTTCAAATCCGGATCAATACGCTTACGAATAGTAAAATTATCCTCCATCCATACAATCTTTACCTTTTCAGGTAATTCCTCTCCGTCCTTTGTGCGTATCGGATTTTTTACAGGACTATTTCTTCCTCCAAAAGCCTTTTTCGGATTATTTTCATTATCGGCTAACCGCTTTAATAAAGCCTCACGGTAACTCCTTTTTGCAACTCTTACTATCATCATCTCATCAAAAGAAGCTCCTATCTTTACCTCCTTTGTAGCATAATTTTGAATTTTTCCATATACTGTTTCTTTATGCAACTGCCCCCGAGGAGTCAGTGCCATCTGGATATCATCGTGGCCCTTTACTTTATTTCGATTGCGGGTTACAACTTTATTTTTAGCTTTATGAGATATTAAAACATCCATTAAATGCTTCTTAGCCTCTTTCCTGAAATTCTCAATAGGCTCCTTAAACAAACGTTTACCATCTATATTGCGATACGTTTCCTTAGCTTCAATGGCTATAATATTACGGTGTTTCTTATCTCGCTCATTTTTACGGGCATTGAGATTATTCAAATACTGTATATGACTGTGCTTGGTAAATGCTACGGTTAAAGCATCCATAGCATGATGACGATGATCATTACGCTTAGTCCAATCAATAATCTTTTCAATACGCTGTCCATCCTTTCGTTCTTCTACAACAGTCATTCCCAAAGCTCTGTATTTATCAATATTAAGCTCTTTCATTGTATTCACTAAGCCCCAGTCTGTGCGCAACCGATCCGTAATACTACCGGTAGTTGATACTACCGATTCACATAATTCCATAAGCATCTCTTTGGCTTTCTTGGCAATATACTGACTCTCCCGCAAATCACGCTCAATAAAACCATCACCAATATCAGCCCCTTTTTTCAATAATTTTTGATACTTGGCTTTGTTAATATGTCCATCTTTATAATATTTTTCGATACGACTAAGGTATTCATTGAGCCGTTCTTCACCATAGGTACTTTTTATAAAATCATAGGCCGTTTCATCACTTTTATCTAGATTCACTTGCCTGAATTCTAAAGTTTTATTTGAAAAACTATCATCAAATAAACGAGCTCTAGGTATTATATGCTCAATATCTACTTCCTTTGAAAAAAGTTGCGCCGCAGAAATATATTGATTGGTATACAATGTCTTATAACCATTCATCTCCAACTCATTATACAACTTGTATCGGATTATATCATTGCGGCTGGGATTTTTTATACCAAATTCGGTTTGTAACTTAGCTCTTATTTTCTCATGTACAGCCTTTGATTTATTAATTCCACTGGTCATCTCTTGCCGTTCCCTGGCATTTTTCTTTAGTTCACGCGCCAGCTCTATCCGTACCTCATCAGGTTTACCCATTTTTGGATCATCAATAATCGCGTTAATCACATTCACCATTTGGTTAAGTATTTTTTCAACTACCGGATTACGCAAGCTGTTTTTGGGTAATCGTTTCAAATGTGCTTTTAATGGCCGGCTAATATTCTCCTCTTTGGTTAAAGATCCTGAATGATTATACCCTGCAAGTAAACATGCCTCACTAAAGACATTTTCCGTGATATATGGCATTATTTTATGAATAGCTTTGCGGCTTAAGCTCCCATAATCATCCTGAAATTGAACATTAATTAAATACTGGGCATGTTCGCGTTTAAAACCAAATTTAGCTTCTAACTTATCGTATAAAGCATCGGTACCTGTGTTTGATTTATCACCTTCATAGGAATATAGTAAGTGCCATAACCGAAAACTCGCCTGTTGTTCAAAGATCTTACCATCAAGCTCTGCATTAAACTCCAAAATATTGGCATCAATACCTAAGTGCTGAAAAACTGAAATCAGTTTTTCCTTAATCACCTCAGGTGCTTCCTTTTTCAAATTAAGCTCATAACCCTCATGCTCTAATATTTTTGCATACGCACTGTACAGGCTTACATTGGTAGTGTTGCCTTGTAGTTCAGAGTAATTCAGTGCCCAATCCCTTGCCTTTAAGTCTAGGACTTTAAATACTTCTGCTTTTTTTAACGCTCCTTTTATACTAAGTGCATCAAACAATATTTTCTTTTGCTCCAACGTAAATACAAATTCCTCAGGTTTCACACCTTTGCTTTTTATATTTACATGAGAGAGGTTTTGCCATATTTTAAATTCCTGAAATAATGGTGATGATTTAGGACACACACGCGAACCTATTGTCTTTACTTTTTTCTTACCGTCAATATCAATCTCCACTTGTTTGCTTTCGAATTCACAGAAACTTATTAAACCCTTTTGCGATTTAAGCCGACGTTGGTAAAAAATAGTAATATCGCGAACTTCTCTTTTTAGCTCTTCGTTTAATTCAGGATGAAATTGCTTTTGTGTTTCCCAAATCTGCTCAAACTCATCAAGGTAATCCTTTCGGTAAAACACCTGATTTTTTAGTGAGATATGTCGATTTTTCTGTATTTGTTTATAAAGATTTTCACCAACAGTCTCTTTATTAAAAATAAGCTCTTTACTACGATCGCTTATAGCACCCAGATAACCACTACTATTACTAATATTACCATTAATTTCTTGCAATACTACCGCAAAAGATTCCAAATCCATTTGCTGATCAAGTGCCTTTGCTCGCCACTGGTAATTCTCTATTTTTTTATCTTTCGCTTTTCCCTCTCGCTTAATACCAACTAGTACAAAAGGCGTCTCACAAATTTTCCAGGTCTGTCCTGAGTTCTTTTCTTGCAATGCTTCATATAATTCATCTGTCAACAATTCCGGGTAAAACTCCTTTTGCTTCTCCCACACCTTATCAAATTCGGCATGTAAATCAGAACGATAAAAATCAGGCAACTTTCTTTTACCCTCCTCTAAGAGCTGACAACAATATTGACCAGGCGTAATATTTTCATCGTAAAGCTGTTGAGCAATACTCATACCATCAATCAATTGACCATCCTCATCCTCTTTGGCCTTACGACTACTTTTATACCCTCTTTTTTTATTAATAGCTAATAAAATACGGGCTAATTCATCTTTATTAACTTGCTCACGAGCGGCCAAAGCCCGCAAGCGCAAGGTTTCATGTGTAGTGTTTTGCCCTATTTCTGTTAAAATAGTTGCTTCATCAATAATACCACGATTACTCAATAATTCAATCAGACTTTCTCTTCTTTGCTTATAACGCTGAAGATTTCGGCGTGCACTACGTTTAAGTGTTCTATCAGCATTCACACTTAGGGGGCGCCCTTTCTCAAAATCAGTTTGTTCATCTGTTGTTAAAGGATTAACCCTCACTCCTAAATTTATTATTGATGATTGTTCCTTTTCATTTTCAGCCTCATGTACAAAAGCCCAACCAATAGAGGTCGTTCCTAAATCAAGTCCTAGAATTTTTTTCATCAACCTGGTCTTTTATGTATATTTTTTTATTATATTTGAATTACAATTTGAAGCAATTCACAATAAGGATTATTCCGTTGTGAAAACATTTAGCCGCCTCGACTATCTTCGGGGCTTTTTTTATGCCTTGTTTCAGCCTTCAAAGAATAAACACCAAATGACTTCAATTCGATTCACCTAAAATTATGAATTATTATTGGATACAAAAATTAATGCCCATAATAATCTCAAACATTTAGTATTATCCCACTGATAATTCCGCTAACCGTATTCACAACCAATAATGCTCAATATCTCCAAAACAGATAAGTTCATACTTTGAGAAAACCCCCGCTCACCGAAGCCACATCCAATGATCACGAAGCTCGGCGTAGACTGCGTCTACGTTGTTTGCATTACGTAGTCTCTGACTACGCTTTCAATAACTGGCAACACATTACTGGTTTTCGTAAATTAATACGAAAACCAGTATGACAACCGGCTATCAAAGGCAGTGCGGATTATAGTAAGAGAAACTGTCTCGCCAAACGGTCACCTTGTGGGATACTTATTTCAATAAAACGTGGACTCCTAAGAAATGGATTTCAAATTTGGCAAATTTTCACAATTCAAGTGACCAATAAATGGATATTCTGTGAGTCGATAGCAGAATTGAGCATTTCTCAAACTAAAGATTGATTCAAAAAAAATAATGACCTTTTACCAACTACAACTCATCAAATTCCAAATACCGGCTCTCACTCACCGCTGTTTCATCGGCATTACGAAAAGCCACCCACACATCGGGCATGGAGTGTGCCTCAAAAAAGTTATTATCCCATATGTAACGCCCTTCGCTACGAGGTACACCGGTAAAGCGGTAATGGATATTAGGGTAAAAGTTATGGCTCGCGATTAAAACAAAGGTATCATCTGGTTCACAAGCTTCTGCTTTTATGGAAGTGTCCCACTCTATTAGAAATCCTGTGTTCTGTTTTTTTATGGTAATCTTGATAGGCAGTACCACCTCCCCCCTGCTCAGTAATACCTTTTTATAATCCATTTTAAAATCCGGGTAGTTACCTATAACTGCTTTTTTAAGATTATAAGAGAAGGCATTTTGATAGGCTGTTCGACTACTCGTTTCGTCTACAAATGTTTTACTGATTACCTTTTTAAAAGGCGCTAAAAACTCATGGACTAACTTAAATTTTTCCCGTTGTGCCAACTGTGCTTCCGACTGCCGATCTTTAAGTTTGGTAGGTTTTGATCGCACAAAAGTTTTACCCCCTCGTTGGTAAAAAATCATATTGCCTATGGTACCTGTGAAATTCTCTAAAAACTTATCCTTAAACTCTGCCATGACTTAATGTTATTCGTATTAAACAGCATTAGTTATCTAAATTAATTTAACGTTGATGGCCTTCTCTTCCTCCCCCAATTCAACGTCAAAAAAAAGTTAGAAAATCTTTTGGTCAATGTCAATTGAATTTTTTTTAAAACAAAAGCTGATCAAAACTTAATATGAACTTAATTAAAACTTGATATGAACTTAAATTGGAGGAAGATACCAGGCTGGATACGGGTATATATGTACTGGATCTGTATGATGGGAACAACTGTCACATCCAGGAATCTTTCAACATGCACTATGTAAAAACAATTTACCCACAGCTGGGCAACGACCTGGTGATTTGTCAGGGGAACAATGCCAAACTCTATCCGGGTGAATATGAAAACTACCAGTGGTTCAAAGATGATGTGCAAACGGGCAGCGATACTGCCCTGGTCATCAGTGATGCCGCAAATTACCGGGTGCAGGTCACCGATGACTTTGGTTGCATCGGCCG
>JAEINY010000268.1 GCA_016342595.1 Marinilabiliaceae bacterium | reverse complement strand
GCTAGTCACGTTTATGGTCATGATGATGCACAAAATACTCATGCTAATCCTCCCTTTGGATATGGGTCGAGTCAAGTGACTATTCCTTCAATCATTCCTGGTTACGATGGAGAATTTCCTTCAATCCTTCCTGATTATGATGGACAAGAGAGAGGGATTAATGGTTTTGGTTATAGAAATACACGTATGTTTTCATTTTTTGCTAATGGTGCTTACACTTACAAAAAACGATATACGCTTACCGGAAGTTACCGAACTGATGCTTCCAATATGATTGTTGAAGATCCTAAGTTTCGATATTCACCATTTTGGTCTGTAGGTGGTAGCTGGAATATGAAAAATGAAGATTTCTTAAAAGATTCAAAGTTATTTGATCGACTTGTATTGAGGGGAACGCATGGGGTATCAGGTAATACAG
Source organism: Marinilabiliaceae bacterium (assembly GCA_016342595.1). GTDB lineage: Bacteria > Bacteroidota > Bacteroidia > Bacteroidales > Marinilabiliaceae > JAEINY01. The sequence goes on along the minus strand of JAEINY010000268.1, from coordinate 7,169 downwards.
TAACCACTGCTTCTAGTGTGCCAATTATTAGTGTTGGTGCTACGCCTGGATCAAGAACTGGCACTTACTATGCTTATATTGATGATTTTGGTAATCCTACCCTACGCTGGGAAAAAATAAATCAAACAAATATTGCTATTGATTTTTCTATGTTTAACCGTTGGTTAAGTGGTTCATTGGAAGTATATAACAAGCATAGTGAAGACTTGCTTGCTAATGTATCAATTGCACCGACTTTGGGGGCAACATCTCAAATGTTTAATGCAGCTGAAGTAGAGAATAAAGGTTTTGAGTTAAACTTGAATTCTAATATGCAATTTTTTGAAAACCAATTGAAATTTAATACGGGTGTTATTTTATCTCATAATACTAATGAAGTTACTTCCCTTCAAGTAGCACATATTTATCCTCGTAATATTGGTTCATCACGTTATGTAGAAGGTGCAGCCGTTGCCCCTGTTTATTCATGGGTTTATGGTGGAATGAATAAAGATAACATACCAGTTATTGAGGGAGAAAATGGTATTTCATACACAATGAATGAAAATATTGGAGATGGTGGAGAAACTGGACAGGATGTGTTAAGGAATATGGGGACATTTATTGCTCCTACATCAATGGGATGGAATAGTACTATATCGTTTAAAGGAATTACTCTTAAAGCCAATTTACTGGGCAAGTTTGGTCATAAATTTAGACGTTCTTCTTTTAATTATGGTACGTGGACTGCTAAAAACTATTTTCATGAAGATCTTGATATGATCATAGCTGGTCGAGCTGATGAAATAGGCATGCCAGCATTGCCTGAAGAATATGAATATTATGCCTATCGTTGGGGTTGGTATACCTCTCAATTACATACATTGGTGGAAGATGCCTCTCATATACGTTTAAAAGAACTTTATTTAGGATTTGACTTACCTCAACGTTTTTATAATAAAACGGGTATTGACAAATTACGCGTTTATGCGCATGCACGTAATCTTGGTGTTATATGGGCTGCTAATGATAAAGGTATTGATCCAGAATATATAAAAGGTCAATCTTATAAACCTGGTCCTACATATACATTGGGTTTGAATCTTGAATTTTAAAACAAAAAGACAATGAAAAGAATTTTATATTATATAATGTTTAGCGTGGTAATTTTATCCTGCGAAAATTTCTTGGATGAAGAACCAACTAAATCAAGTGCAAAAAAAATTGAGACAATTGGAGATCTTGATAAGTTGATGAATGCTCTTGACTATAGATATTATGCACAACCTCTTTATTATTCCACAGATAATAACGAAATGCCTTTGGATATAGTTGCTGAAGTGCCAACTATTTTTGGTCCAGAACCAGTTCAAAATTATTTGTTTTGTAAAGAGTCAAATGGTGCAAGTGACGCCTGTTGGAATAGTCGATATGAAACTATTACCACATGTAATACGGTCATTGATGCTATTGATAACAATTCGATAACTGGTTCATCAGAACTTAAAAATGATATTAAATATGAAGCTCATTTTATCAGAGCAATGGAATATTTTAACCTTGCGTTAATTTATTGCCTTCATCCTTCTGAAAGTAATATGGATGAGCTGGGATTACCTCTTCGTATTCATTCTGATTTTGAAGAATCACTTGAACGAGCTACTTTGCAAAAAACATATGATTTCATAGAAACAGAATTAGAACAAGCGTTAAAATTAGATATTCCTGCAGATCGCAATTGGCGTGGTAGTAAGGCTGCAGTCAGGGCTTTTTCAGCACGTTATTGGTTATATAGAGGGGATTATCCTAAAGCAAAACAGTATGCTCAAGAAGCTCTTAGTTTACATTCGGAGTTAGTTGATTATGCATCCGCATTTACTACATATACCGATTCTTATGGAACTGTTTATCCAATGACCAATAAATATTATTGGTATACCGCACAATGGTTGAATTTTTGGAAAGGTCAATACATGAATAGATCGATACAAAATGGTTGGTGGAAAAATATTCCAAGTCAGGAATTACTTGATTTATATTCGCCGGAAGATAAGCGTTATGAGATACTTATGGTAGAAGATTATATGAAGCGCTTTAATGTCGTTAATACACCGTCTATTGGATATGTTATGGGTGGTAATTTTGGTGAAATTATTAATGGTCCAAATACTGCAGAAATGTATTTGATTTTAGCCGAATGTCATGCACGTGGTGGGCAAATTGGTGACGCAATGTCTAATATCGAACATGTAAGGATAAAAAGATATGATTCTGAATCATATGAGCCTCTTCCGCTGCCAGCAAATAAAAAAGCAGCAATAGAGGAGGTGATTAATGAAAGACGACGAGAAATGCCATTTTCTATTCGTTGGTATGATATTCGTCGTATTAATGTTGATCCTGAAACAGATAATATTACAATTACAAGGAAATTTTATCCGATTGAGGCAGGTGTACCTCAAACAGACCAAGAGGTAATTGAATATAAGATAGAGCCAAATTCACGTTTATACGCTCGTCCATTACATTTTTCAGTTGTTGAGTTGAGTAAGAATCAAACAAAACAAAACACCTATTAATAAATTATAATGACATGAAAAAAACTAAATTTATATATAAAATAGCGTTTTTATTTTTAACAACTTTTTTGTTTTTAAGTTGTGATGATGAAAATTTTAACGAAGAGGATTTCGGCTGGAATAAAGAAGCTATTGTATCAAAAAGTTAAGTGAAAATGTTAACTTCTTTTGGGCAACTAACACCGAATCATTTTTAGTTGATGAAGTGGATATGCATTTATCGGTCATACCTGCGAGTAAGTCTGATAATGATAAAATTGTAAATGTTGAAATATATGCCTTCTTCGAAGAACAAGAAGATACAAAAGTTTATTCTCATGGATCAAAAATGGGAAAGTTGTATAAAACATTTGCTGAAGAAACAAACTTCAATCAAATCGATTTTAATGTTACAGTAGATGAAGTTTATGAATTATATAAGGATGATTTAAAAATTAAAAATCGTTCTTCAAAATTAAAAGCAGGTGATCGGATAGAACTCAGATGGGTAATTACTGATGCAAGTGGTAATGTTACTGATACGAGAATGGATTGTCAAGGTAGGCATTGTCAGCACTTGATTAGTGTGAAAGAAGGAGTGGCTTGTCCTTATGATATTTCAGGTACGATAAATTATCAAGTCTTAGAAGTAGGGTCAGGTTCTACTGCTTCAGTTGGGCAAACTGGTTCTGTTATAATTAAAAAACTTTCTATGAAAGGAGATTTCACTGTTAATGATGCAGAATTTGGAGGTTCATGGGATGGATCAAAAGTTTTTGGAGAAATAAAAGGTTCTGATGATGGCCAGCTTTCAATTACAAATGATCATGATAATGCCTGGGAGTTTTTAACTTTTGACGGTTCAGTTTGTACTTTGAAATGGAAGAATAAATGGACAGATAGTTATGGGGAATGGGCCGTTGTGAAACTGACACGTGCCGATGGGGCCGATTGGCCGGACTACCTGTATGGTGAAGGTCAATAGTTTTTCTAAAATTACTACTATGCCGGATTTTAGTTCGGTATAGTAGTAACACATGCCCTTTTTCAGATAAATAATTCAGCACACGACCTACATCTATCTTATTGATAAAAATGGTATTGAATTTAGAATTTTGATTCTTCTATACAGGATCAAAAGGCCTTTGTATTGTCCTTAGATAAACTTAAGAAAAAGGGGAAATCAATCGATCAAAATGGATCGTGATGAGGATGAGGTGATAACTGCACCGATTTGCTTGCTTTAACCTGTTATCAGATCCATAACATAGTTGATGAAAATAAATTTAAACCGATGAAACGAGCCATGAGCAAATGTTGATCACTCAGGAGGATGATTATTTTGCGGCGAGTTCCATATGACAATTGAAATAAAATATAATCATATGAAAAAAAGTATATTTAGTCTTTTACTGATAGTGATGTCTGTAGTCTTAATGGCGCAAGACAATAACTTCCGCATTCATGGCACCATCAAGGGATTAGATGCAAAAGAAATGAAGGCCATTATTACAGATCCTTCTCATCCCAATGGTTATCGCAGGGAGACCATTCCGGTAACCAATGAGTCGTTTGATTTTAGTTCAACGATAAAGGAGATCACTCATATTACTATTTCTACTGGAGTTGAAAGGGCTGTGAAAAAGACGGCAACAGGTTGGATCCCTGTTAAGTCCTCCTTGTTAGCTGTGTTTGTCTACCCGAGGGCGGATATTAAGGTACATGGAGAGATTACTGATTTTGTAAATGCTTACCCTCTGGGAGATGAGATGAATGAGGGATTAGCAGAATTAAATAAAACCATTTATCCTTTAATGAATGAATCGGCTAATAGTACGATAAAAGCGCTTAAATTGGAAGGTCAGGCAAAAGAAGAAGCCACGAAAAAATCGGAAATGGCTTATAACAAATCTTTAGAGTTAAAGGAATCCTATATTGCCTCTAACCCTGAGCAATTAGCTGCCGTTTGGATGTTGAGCGATATGGCCATGCGCAATCAACTCCCTATGGAGACAATCGGTGAGTTATTCAGTGCTTTTAGTTCAAAATATGCACATACCAGTTATTATAAAGCGTTGGCCACCCGTATTAAGGGGTATAAGCATACCTGGAACGGCAATGTGGCACCAGCTATCGTATCGGATCGTACTTTGGATAAGTCAGTATTTAAACTCAGTGATTTGAATGGGAAATATGTTGTGATCGATTTCTGGGGTACGTGGTGTGGCCCATGTAAAGAAGGGATGCCCAAAATGCGTGAGTATTATTTAAAATACAGAGATAAATTGGAGATGGTCAGTATCGCCCAGGATCGAAATGTAGAAAAATGGAAGCAGGCTGTGGATGAACTGCAGATGGAGTGGCATAATGTTATTAATGGGAAGGATGAACAGGATTTTGTATTGAAGTACAACGTGTCTGGTTTCCCCACCAAGCTCCTGATTGATCCTTCTGGTAAGATTCTAGGACGATGGGTAGGTGAAGGTGAAGAAGGCGAAGGGCTTTATCAGAAAATTGATGAATTACTGTAGTAAGAAGAGAGAAATTATCGCGATAATAAGCGTATAGAAATAATGTAAAAATAATAGTTATGAGATATATATTGTTGGGATGTTTTTTTGTTCTGTTATTTACTCAGTGCAAAAAAGAGGGTGCTACTATTGCGTTCAGATTAAAAACAACCAAAGAGAGCCCTTTATTAATGTATAAAGGGAATAAAAACAACCAATCTGTTGATACGGTAAAGTTTAATGATAAGCAAAGTGTGACCCTGGTTCTTCAGCAAAGTGAGTTAGAGGAATTAGTGTTCAGGTTTGAAAGAACTTGGATTACACCAATAATTAACAATGGGGAGGAGATGCAAATTGAGATCTCTTCTGACCAGGACGGAATAAATGTCACTTATAGCGGGGACCATGCAGACTTGAATAATTACCGTTACGAATGTACAAAAGTTTTGGGGTATGGCTTGGTCAGGCAATTCTATTCTGATTCAGAACAACAATATCCCTTTACATTCTATGCGGCTAAACTAGATTCCATGCAGGCGGCCTGGTTGAAGCGCTTGAGGGGAATAGATGAGATTGCTGAGACAGAGCTGGATGAAGAGGCACAATATTTAACTTATTTCTTCAATTATGTGAAGAGCAGTTTTCCCTGGTATATTCCTTTAAAAAATGGAAAATCAGTTAAAAGTGATCCTGATTTTGTTCAGTTTATTGAGGAGATGGAAGAATGTCCCGAAACGGAGTCAAGTAAATTTTACTATCCTACCTTTGATCTAAAGGTGAGATGGTTGGCCACCGGGCTTCAGGAAGAAGAAAAATGGGGGGAGGAGTACACGCTTAAAATGCTACAGCTGATCGATAAAACCATTTCAAGTGTATCATTGAAAGATCAGATGCTCACAAAGTGCATCGATTCTTATTTGAGTTATGCTGTTAATGTAAATCTACACAAGACATTTTCGCTTTATGGAGATTTGTGTTCGAATGAAGAATATAAATCAGGTTTAGAAGTCAAATTCAAGAATGCAGAGCGAATAGTTCCAGGGGCAGAAGCGCCGGATTTTGATTTTTATACCGCATCAGGAGAACATAAGAAATTGAGTGATTTCAAAGGGAAATACGTTTATATTGACGTGTGGGCTACCTGGTGTGGACCATGTAAGGCAGAATTGCCATATCTGACTATAATTCACAAAACGCTTAACAATAAATCAAATCTTGAAATTATTAGTGTTTCAGTGGATAAGGATAAAAAGGCCTGGGAAAAAATGGTTGATAAAAAACAATTGGAATGGCCGCAGTATATTGTAAAAGAGGCTTTTAAATCCGTCTTGACAAAACAGTATAATATTAATTCCATACCGCGTTTTATACTGATTGATCCGCAGGGAAAAATAGTCAGTACTGTTGCTGATCGTCCTTCGAATGAACAGCTGTTGCCTTACCTGAGAGATCTTTAGGTCTGGAATTAGGCATGAAATTATTGTCGGTAATAATCATTGAAATATTTGGCAAGAAGGTGTACGTAGTTGTTGATAACTAACGGGAAAGGCTTGGAGGTGAAGGATTTTATGTGAAGAGAAATTTCACGCTTATTTTATTGTGACGCATCTTGAAAGCATCTTGTATAATCATATAAAGTCATGCAAAAATTATGACTTTATATGATTTCGCTGAAAAATTAGACATTATCGATTTATGTGCGAGTTTGTTTAGCCTTTTATCACTGCACCTAATAGCGGTTAGGAACATATATTTTTGTTACAGTGTAAGTTTTTTTTGCTTGTGTACACGGTTGACTATATCAATGTGAATATACTCCAGCAATCTAAGATGAACATACCCCACCAAAATCAGGGAGTCTATTCATCCGATCACCCGTCTATCATTAATTACTTACCCAATAATTGCAATTAGCCGGTGTTTTGCTCCAAAATTGCGTCCTAAATTAATCATTACTAAACAAAAAAAAATATCCATTTTCGGCAAAAGTGATTCGTCTCGTGTTTTTAGTGCAAAATGAATTACAGAATCGCATTTACAAAAGACACTCCGAACAAAAAAGAGTAAGCGCAAATTATCACAAATTTTATGTTTTCCTTGGGAAAACAATCTGTGAAATCCG
>JAEINY010000267.1 GCA_016342595.1 Marinilabiliaceae bacterium | reverse complement strand
GTTTTGTAATTCTGAGGAAGAGATGGAGGAGTTGGTGGTGAAAGGAGAAGTGGCTTTTAATGCAAAGTAAAAAGAGATGTGGTATAAGCTATATAATAATTAACATAGAAAACATGCATAAGTTGCTAGTTTTTATTTCCCATGCAATGGGAAATATATACCTGCTACATATAAAAATCAAAGGACAAGGATAGAAAGAAACTTGGTTTCACATCCATGCTTTCTGTCCGGCTTCTTTTTTGAAATCCCTACTAACAGGGAGGGAGGAAGGAGGTGATAAAGATAGAATGAATATTAATTGAAGTTTATATTGTTTCTAGTTTGAAATAATATATTAGGTAAGTAAGGAGTATTGCCATGCCTTAGAGTTGGTGAGTTTAATTTTTTTTTATAGAATAATTATGAAAAGAAAGTTTATTAATTTTTTGGGTTTAGTCGTTCTTGTGGCAATAGTTGCAATTAACGGATACATGAAAAAAGGAAGTTCTGTAAGCAATTTGTCGTTAGATAATATGGAGGCATTAGCTTGTTATCCTCTTGAAGATAGTGATGGCTTTAGTGGATCATGTTGCTACCCATGGAGTTGGACTTGCTATTATGGCATGCCTGGATGGGCTAAATAATTGGATTATATAATCGTTTAGAATCTGTATTGTGTTCACAAGAGTTTAGAGATCTTGTGAACACTAATTATTATTTCTAATATAGAAAAAGATGAAGAGCTATAAAGAAGTTTTCGGGACAGTTTTATTGTTATTGTTTAATGGAGTGTTTTTTGCTTGTAACTATTCGAATAGTGATCCTGTTTTGAAGGAGTTTAAAAAAAAGGCGGTTCTTAAAAGTGTAGTTACAAAGATAAATAGCGATGATATAGGTGAGCATGTAGATATGTTGCTAATAGATTCTGTATTGATTATTAACGAAATGAGCAATGAATATATTTATCGCCTATTCAATATTAATAATGGTAATCTTATAAAAAATTGTATCAAAAGAGGTTCTGGTCCGAATGAAATGATATTTCCACGAGCAATTTCATACTATAAGGATGATCTTTTTACGTCTTACTCAAATAGTAGAAATGAATTACTTTATTTTTCATTAAACGATTTATTAAATGGGGATGATCACTTTTATCGATCGCAAGAAATTGACATGCAGACAAGTTTTAGGGGATATCCTATAAATGATTCCTTAATAATTTGCACTGGTATGTATGAAAAAGGAAGGTATGGTTTGTATGATATTAAGAATAAAGATGGATCAGTAAAATATGACTATCCATCAGATCAGAAACATGAAGAAGAGAGTGATTTGCTAAAAGGAATGGTTTTTCAGGGTGAAATTACAATGCATCCAAACAGGAATATGTTTGCTCATGCATCCCTTGCAGCCTGTGAACTTGAGATATTTAGTATTGGAAAGAATGATTTTGAAAGAGATTTTCAGAAGGTTTACTTTTTACCAAATTATACTGTTCGAGATAATAGATATAAATTGGATAAGAGTAATAAATTAGGATTTATGTCAATGATATCTACGGATAGTTTTTTATGTGTATTGTATAGTGGTCGATCTACCAAAGAGTTTGGAATGGAGTGCTTTAGTAGTAATGCTTTGTTGATATATGATTGGTCTGGGAATCCAATTATACATTTTGAATTAGATAGGCAAATAAAGGATATTACTATTGATAATGAAAATATGATAATTTATGCATATTCTATAAATCAATATTCTGGGGAGCCTGAAATTATATCATATGAATTACCAAATTTTTGAAAATGGCATATAGTAAGGTGATTATAGTGCTAGTGTTAACCTATTTACTTTTCGCTTGTTCTAGTTCAATTAAAGATGAGCATAAGGAGATAGTCGAGAGTTGGTTGGGTAAAGAGATTGTTTTACTTTCGCTTGATCAAAAAGGTAAAAGTTTTGGTAAAGATAGTGTTTGTAAAATTGTCACTAGAATAAATGGGAATTGTTTCCCTTGTTTGGAGGATTTTAAACTGTGGAATCCCTTAATAACTAGATTGGGAGCTAAGTATGAATTGCCGGTATATATTTATGTTGTAACGGCGGATAGTTCTAAAGTGCAAACTATTTTACAAAGTGAAATGGATTTTAACCATTCGGTAATTTATGATCTAAATGATGAATTTTATAAGCAAAATAAATTATCCAAAAATAGTCTTTATCATACTATGTTGTTGAACGAATTGAATGAAGTTGTACTAGTTGGTAATCCAACTCGTAATAATAAGTTAATTGAATTGTATTTAAAGGAAATAGAAAATAGATGGAGGTTAAAGAATAATGTTGAGAAAAACTAATTTATTATTTATCTGTTTTGTCTTATTGGGATGTGGATATGTAATTTCGCAGAATATAGAAAAAAAAGAAGTAAAATATTTAGTTGTAATTGATGGTAAAGAAAAACTTTGGACGGAAAAGGAAAAAAGGGACTCTATCAATTGGGATAAGGTGAAGTCAATAAATATATTATCGGATTCAATAGCAATAAAACAATATGGTGAGAGAGCTAAAAATGGAACTATTATAGTAGAGACTAAAAAGAAGGTATGAGAATTGTTATGATGCTACTGGGAATGCTAATTGTTAATTATTCATGTTTTAGAACAACTCAAAAAACTGATTTTACAGAAATAGAGTTTGATAATCGGAAAGTGGATGTTGGAAGTATTAATGTTTATGATAGCGTACAGTGTAATTTTAGTTTAAAGAATTGCGGAGATACACTTTTAATTATTAATAATGTTATTTCGTCGTGTGGTTGTACTGTTCCTAGTTGGATGAAAGATCCAATCGAAGTTGATAGTATTGGTAAAATAGAGATTATCTATAAAAGTGAGATGTTAGGTGAAATTGACGAAGGGATTCTTGTTTATTTTAATGGAAAAAGCTCTCCAGTCCATCTATCTATTGAGGGAGTGGTGATCGAGAGTAAATAACTAAAAAGAATCAATGAAAACTAAAAGGCTATTGTACTATGTCAGAGGGGCTAGTAGAGTTGTTGGTGAAAAGGGTGGTGCTATTTCCTGATTAGTGTCACATTCCATTGGATTGTGTCCTATATAATGATGAACAGAAAAAAAGAAGAAAGTAGCATAGAATGACACTGGCTATACAGTGTTATTTTTATATTAATCAATAATTATTATTTTAACTGGCGATGATCCACATAACCCGATTGTTTATGAAGAAATATATTGTTTGTATTGGTTTGGCTGCTTTGTTAGCTGGAGTCACGTGTAGCTGTGGTACGGCCAGCAAGGCTGAGGAGACAGAAGAGGACATCGCCAAAAAGTCCTACGTCGAAAAACAGGCGGTCAAAGTATCTGTTGAGGCAGTACGTCAGGGCGCTTTTGCCCGGGAGCTGGTGAGTAATGGGAAACTCATGGCCAAAGAAAAAGCGGTGGTGCCGTTTAAGGTGCAGGAGCAGATCATTGCTTTAAAGGTGCATAATGGACAACGAGTTCAACAAGATCAGTTATTAGCCCGGGTGGAACCCTTTCAATATCAAAAGCAGCTATCCGATTGCAATAATCAATATGAGAAAGCGCGCATCGATTTGGAGGATAAATTACTGGGGTATGGCTATTCCATGAAAGACTCGGCTGCCATTCCCGTTAATATACTAAAAATGGCTCGCATACGCAGTGGCTATAACCAGGCGTGGAGTAACCTGCAGGAGGCGCAACGTAATTTTGCACACACTTCGGTTACTGCACCCATCACCGGGGTGATTGCGAACCTGGAAGCACAGGCGAATAATCCTTCTTCGCAATATAAGAAGTGCTGTGAGGTGATTAATGATGCTGTCATGCAGGTGGAGTTTACGGTTTTAGAGGGCGAGATGCAGCTGATCCAGACCGGGCAGCAGGTGGCCGTAACGCCTTTTGCCAGTCCCAATACTTCTTATAATGGAATAGTAAGCGCTTTAAACCCCTCTGTGGATGAGCACGGCATGATTACCGTACAGGCAGAAGTAGATAATCCGCATGGTGAATTGATGGATGGTATGAATGCCAAGGTTCTGGTCAAGAATGAACAAGCCGCCTGTATCATCATTCCCAAATCAGCGGTCTTGTATCGTCAAAACCGGAAAGTGGTATTTGTGCATGAAGAGGGGATCGCCAAATGGGTGTATGTAGAGATTGGGCAGGAGAACAGTAGTGAAGTCACCATCAGTGATGAGAGCCTAAAGCCCGGTCAGGAAGTGATTGTGAGTAATAATTTGAACCTGGCGCATGAAACGCCTGTTATAATAAATTAGTAACGCAAAGAACACAATGAACCACAGAGGGCCACAAAGTAAGATTATAAATCTTTGCGGCACTTTGTGATAAAAATAACTTTGCGGTCCTTTGCGATACACTTTTCCATGAAGAATAGCTTTTCAATAAACACCATATTCCTGGTTTTAGCCATCATCGGTCTAAGCCTGATTCCCCTGCTGAGTGTGCAGCTGCATCCTTCCACCGAAGGCAATCAGCTCTATGTCTCTTATGCGTGGAATGATATTTCGGCAGAGATTCTGGAGAAAGAGGTTACCTCACCGCTGGAGGGTGCCCTGGCGTCCATTAAAGGATTGAAGGAAATTCGTTCCTCCTCTTCCAAAGGCTATGGTTATATCAGCCTGGAATTTAAGAAAGGGACGGACATGGATGCGGTGCGTTTTGAGGTGGGGTCGCTGATGCGTCACATTTATTCCAAATTACCGGAAGGGGTGGGCCGGCCCCGGGTGAGCATGCAGAACCAAAATGAAGGTGACCGGAAACTGCTGATGACCTACACGTTGAATGGTGAGGGAACAACCCTTTCGCTGCAGCAATATGCCAACGATCACATTGTACCGGCTTTGAGTCTGCTGCATCAGGTCGACCAGGTACAGGCCACCGGTGCCACGCCTTTGGAGTGGGAATTGAGTTACGATCCTTATCAGCTACAAACTTTACAACTGAGGCCTCAGGATTTACAAGCCGCCATCACGGGCCACCTGCAACAGGAGGAGTTGGGCGGTAGTACCCTGCATGAGGCGGGGAGGGACCGTTTTGTTTTTCTCTCTTTTCGGGGGCAGCCCCATGACTCTTTGATCTGGGACCGTATTCCGGTGGCCAATCACCATGGGCGGGTCTTGAAACTGACGGACCTGGCCCGGGTGCGTCTCAAGGAGCAGAAGCCACGTTCCTATTTTCGAATTAACGGATTAAACACCATTTACCTCAATATCTATACCACCAAAGGGGCCAATCAAATACAAGTGGCCGAACGTGTTCATCAGGCCGTTGAAACCATGAAAAGCGGGTTTCCGGCTAACTTTTCATTGCTGGTAAGTTATGATGCCTCAGAGCAATTGCGCGAAGAGACTAGTAAGATATTGTTTCGATCGGGTCTGGCTATTGTTATTTTATTATTGTTCGTATTGGCCATCAGTCAACAGTGGCGTTACCTGACGGTCATTGGATTGAGCCTGGTGGCTAACCTGGCCATTGCCGTGATTTTTTATTATTGGTTACAGATTGAGATTCACCTCTATTCATTGGCGGGTATCACGGTGTCGCTGGGTATCATCATTGATAATACCATTGTGATGGCCGATCACCTGCGCTTTCATCGTAATAATAAAGTGTTCCTGGCTGTGTTGGCGGCTACCTTAACTACCATGGGGGCGCTGTCCATCATCTTCTTTTTAAATGAGAAGCAGCGATTAAACCTGGCTGATTTTGCGCTGGTGATGATTGTGAACCTGGCGGTGTCTCTCTTTATAGCCCTCTTTTTTATTCCGGCCCTGATGGATAAAATACCCTTGCATAAAAAGCAGGGGAAGCGCTTTGTCAAGCGAAAAAAACGTGTTGTGAAAATAACACGCGGCTATGAGCGCTTCATTCGCTTTGGTTATCGTTTCAAATGGGCATTTATTGTGGTGGCTATTTGGGGATTTGGTATTCCCTTTTTCCTGTTGCCCGACCGTCTGGGGAAAGAACACCAAGCGGATGAAGAATTACAGAGCTATGAGCAGTGGTATAATCAATCCTTAGGAAATTCCACGTTTGTGAGCGAGGTGAAGCCATGGATCAATAAGATTTTTGGTGGGAGCCTCTATTATTTCACGTCATACATGGCGGAGCAGAATTTCAACTGGGATCAGCAACGCACCCAATTGACCGTTAATGTGAGTATGCCCGATGGTGCCACACTGCAACAGATGAATAAGCTCTTCCTGGAGTTGGAGAATTACCTGGCCAGCTTCGATGAGATTGACCGTTTCATTTCCCGCATAACAGGTATTGATCGTTCGTCCATTCAAATTACTTTTAAGAAAGAGGCGGAGATGTCGTTATTCCCCTATTACCTGAAGCAACTCATGGAGACTAAAGCGGTAGAGACAGGAGGGGCTGATTTTGGTATTTTTGGCGTTGGACGCGGGTTTAGCAATAAGCTGCATGAAGGGTATCACAACAGTTCCATTGCCCTGTATGGTTATAATTTTGATGAGTTGATGACCCATGCCCGTTTTTTGAAAGGAGAGCTGCTCAAGCATCAGCGTATTAAAGAGGTATTTATTCGCACGGATAATTCGTATTGGGGGAAACCGCGCTACGAATATGTGGCCGATGTGGATGCTCAATCCTTAGCGGGTAGTGGTACTTCTATTGGGCAACTGTTCGGTCAACTCAGTCAGCTCACGCAAGCCGAGACCAAGGCAGGCTATGTACCGCTTCAGAAGGAGTTCTTGCCCGTTGTATTAAGGCCTCAATCCAATGAAAATGCTGGTATCTGGAATTTACTGAATCACCCTGTGGTAGGATATGAGCAGCAGGCTTTACGTCTTAAAAATGTGGCCGGGATAAGTAAAGAGCGGGCCAGTTCATCCATCAATAAAACCAATCAGCAGTACAAAGTTTCGGTGACCTATGATTTTATCGGTCCTCATCAATTATCAGAGCGGGTATTGAAAAGGAATATTGAGATGATCAACAAATACCTGCCCCTTGGTTTCTCAGCGGAGAGCGGTCGTAGGGGCTGGCAGTGGGATCATGGTGAGAAAAAGCAATATTGGCTATTGTTTCTGGTGATGGTCATTGTCTATTTCATCTGTGCCATCCTATTGGAGTCCTTGTTACAACCTTTGGCTGTGATTGCGACTATTCCACTGTCATTCATTGGTGTATTTGTCACTTTTACATTGTTTAAGTTTCCATTTGACCAGGGGGGCTATGCTTCCATGGTTCTGTTGTGTGGTTTAACGGTCAATTCCGCCTTGTACATCATCAATGATTACAACAATAACCGTCGGCGTAAACCCGGAGTGTTAAAGTTGCGTCACTACCTGAGAGGATTTAATCACAAAATAACTCCCATCTTATTAACTATATTATCTACAGCTTTGGGGTTAATACCTTTTTTGATCGGCGGAAAAGGGGAGGGCTTCTGGTTCTCGCTGGCCGTTGGGGCCATTGGTGGATTGGTGTTTAGCTTGGTGGCTATTGTGGTTTGGTTGCCGCTTTTTATGAGTGTTATATTGCAAAGAACCGCAAAGAAAAAGGGTAACGCAAAGGGCCGC
>JAEINY010000266.1 GCA_016342595.1 Marinilabiliaceae bacterium | reverse complement strand
CCGGGATAGGTGATGGCCCATAACTTACCGGCCCACGGAACCACAGCTCCGATAGCTGTCTCTCCTGGTCTTTCTGAAGCATGCGCCTCATTAAAAACACTTAAGTGAGGATAAATTCCACTGATGGAAATTGGCTTTTGTTGTGCCACACAAAGGGTCGTTAAAAAAAACAAACATGTAATACCGAAAATACCTCTCATCGTGTATTGATTTTTATATTTTTGAATCGATATCTCAAATATATTTTGCTTCAATTTGATTTCACCCCAAAAGCGTTATTCAAAAGTTAAGCATAATTATGCACAGGGAATATAATTGATAATCACGGTTTTTAAAAAAGGGATATGTCTATCGTTTCAGAAGAAAAAAATACATATTTACGCCTGGTTCTGGCAGAAGTAGAAAACAAATTCAACCGGGGAAAATCCAATTCATGGGTCAACCGGGATTTTCATGACCTTAGTTTCGAGGTTTTACAAGAAACAGATACACGCCTGAGCGCCGATACCTTAAAAAGAATTTTTGGCAAACTCAAAACCGCTGACGGGTATTATCCTCAAGAGGCCACCTTGATGGCTCTCATTAAATATTCAGGCTACCAACCCAAACAACCAATCAACGAAGAACGTCAAAGAGGATTGAATCGAAAAATAGCCTCGCTAATATTCATTCCAGTGCTGGTAGGAATTCTGATCGGGTCAGTCATCCTCTTTTCCCAGGATAATACACTTCACGCCTTTCAGTTTGAATATGTAAATAAACAAGGAACAGCCCCATTTACAGCTTCTTTTCATTATGATGTGAGCCAGTTAAACGATGATACTCTTTGGTTAAATTTTGGTGATAACACAGGCCATCCCCTCCCCCGAAACGAAAATCTGATCAACCATTATTACAGATACCCGGGACTCTTCAACACAGAACTCTATTATGGGAAAAAGAAAATAGATAGTGCAGAGGTGTATGTGGGATCAGAAGATTGGATCGTTCTCGCCAACCGCTGGCATGATGAAACCAGGTATTACCCTGTTTCTTTACCTGTTGCCAATAAGGGAGGGTACTTGCATGCCACTGCAAGAGACTTGGTAGACATGGGCATGGATACAGTGGGTATAATAATGACACAATATTGTAATTTTAAAAATTTTGGAATTGACGGATCCAATTTCAGGATGAGATGTGTATTAAAAAATGCCATTTACAAACCTCCTGTAAGGTGCAATGGTGTTCATATTGAAATACAGGAAACAAGTGGAAAGATCTTTCAAACCTTTAATAAACCGGGATGTGAAAGATGGAATTACATTCAGTATGGTGAGAAAATTATGGAAGGGGATCACAACGACTTATCGGCATTTGCTTACGATCTGTCGGAATGGAGCGAAGTCGTTATAACGGTTCAGGGAAAGAGTGCTGAAATAACACTGAACGGGAATAGATTATACCAACTAACATTTAATAACCCAATTGGATATATTAATGGGCTACGTTTCTTGTATTATGGGTTTGGTGCAGTGAAAAGTGTGGAATTGGAAGATTTGAGAACTTGTGAAATGTACCAGGAAAGTTTTAATTAATCAGAGATATTTCAACACTTCCCTGAGCTTCTCCACCTCAATAACCCGCTCTGATTCGACAGGTTGCGTCACCACCTCATGATGCCATGTGGTGAAAAAGGTAAAAAGGATAATGGGAAAAGTAATTATTTAAACGAAATTCAATCCATCTGCACCCATTACAAATGATTTTATAAAAAACATGTTTCTTTTATCGATTGAAACATTTTAATTAAAAAAATAATATATTTATTTGCATTCAATATTTATTCATAAAAACCTAACTTTTACTTATAGAGATGAGATTAATAGTAACAACTACCCTCTTGGTCCTGTTATCGCTTCAATCGCTCCTTGGTCAAACGGGTCGTGAATTTTGGTTTGTCGCACCTGAAATTACTTCTGCTCATGGAGATACTCCCCTACTATTTCGAATTACCACGCAAAATGATGCCGCGAATATCACTTTCTCGATGCCAGCCAATAGTGATTTTAACCCCAAAAACATAATCCTTCAGGCCAATACACAAGAATCTATCGAAATAAACCCAATTATTATAGAAAACAAACCATCTAACAGGGTAAATAATAAAGGAATATGCATCACCTCAGATGCCGATATTACTATTTATTATGAAGTGGCTAATCATGTTAATCCTGAGAAATTTAGTTTGAAAGGCTCCAAAGCACTGGGCGAAGAGTTTTTTGTGCCATCGCAAAACCTCTACCGCAACTACCCATATACTCCTATTGCGTGCGAAAAAGCAGATATTGTCGCCACCGATAACAATACATCAATAACAATAACTCCTACTGTAAATGTAACCGGACACTATGCCAATGTCCCCTATACCATAAGTCTTGATCAAGGTCAAACCTATTCCATTGAATACACCGGTACCGATTACAGGCAATCCATGGCAGGTACTCAAATTTCTGCTGATAAACCCATTGCTGTTACCATATCGGATGACTCCGTAAATGAACCAGGCGTTAGGCCACAAGATCTCATTGGCGATCAATTGATCCCGATTTCCGCCTTGGGTACCGAATACATTGCTGTAAAAGCCTATGGGCAAAGGGAAGCATATTGTAGTCATGATGGAGTAACAAAATATGTTTCTCCGGTAAACAAACTATTCATACTGGCCATTGAAGATGGTACTATACTCTATGTAGATAATGACCCCAACAAGCCCGTACTCATGAATAAAGGAGAACTCATTAATCTGGATATCGTGAACAGTGCGCTATACATCCATTCAAATAAACCGGTTTATGCCTATCAGTTGGCAGGCATACCCAATAGTAATGGTAATGAGCTGGGCAGTGCCATCCTCCCTCCCAATAGATGTAACGGATCCAGAAAAGTAAGTTTCACGCGTACATTTATAAAACGTTTTTACATTCAACTTATCACGCAAGGCAGAAACCAAAATAGTTTTATTTTGAGAGATCAGCATAACATGGTATTGAATCACCTCGATGGCATCACCTGGGAATATGTACCGGGCACAAATCAAGGCGATCCTGACAAAGCCTGGTATTCGGTTTCAATGCCTTTAGATATTTCTACCGGCATGCCGTACAGCATTGAAAACACAACCGGTTTATTCCACATGAGTGTCTTGGATGAAAATGCAGGTAGCGCCAGCTTTGCCTATTTATCATCCATGAGCAACGGCCCAATAATTGACGGTCCCACAAAAGCTTGCTCCGGAGATGCCATAGTACTACAAACAAAAGAGCTACATACCAATTACAAATGGTACAGTGAATTTTCCAGCAACCAAATATTGTCTGAAGATCCTTCCATTTCAGTAACTAAATCCGGTAAATACTGGGTAACCACAGAAACTGAGCTGAGTGGCTGTGAGCAAACTGACGCAGTAGAAGTTGAATTTATAAGGCCTGAATTTGATTTAGGACCCGATCAGAAGGTTTGCCCCGGTGAAGCAGTAGAGATTTCGTTACCGACCGGGTTGGGAACCTATACATGGTTCGATGGAAGTTCAAGTTATGCCAATAGTTTGGTTTTGCACCCTGGTGAAGCAAAGGATGTTTGGGTAAAAGTTAAAGATAACAGTGAATTGGGCTGTACAAGCGTAGATAGGGTCCATCTGGAGGCTTATGATATACCTGTATGGGTCTTTCCTTCAATATACGAGAATATCTGTAGCGGAGATCAGATTCATTGCGATAATTGGTGGTTTATGCGTTACCAATGGGCCATCAATGGTATTGAGCAGGAAGGTGAAACCGGCCCTTCGATTGTAGCCACTATTCCGGGAGAGTATAGTTTGACCGCACAGGGCCTCAATGGATGTTACTCTACAAATAGTATTGATGTCAAAATTAATCCACTGCCTGTATTCGATTTGGGGCCTGATATTACTACCAGCAATCCTAAGGTTACCTTGGACGGTCCTTCCGGCTATATGGGGTACGACTGGTCCAATGGTTCCACCACCCCCATAATAGTGGTGAATACCAGCGGCGACTATTCTTTAACAGTAACAGATGAACAGGGTTGCCGGGGAATGGATCTCATTCATGTCGCCTTTGATCAGGCTACACACATACCTGAAACAAACCAAGTACCATTCATCCTCTATCCAAATCCATCTCACGGAAACGTTTTTATTGATTTCAACGCTGGCATTACCATTCAAAACATCCAGGTATTCAACAGCAAAGGAGAACTGAATCCCGTACAAATCACTACAAAAGCAAAAAAAATAGTTATGAAAGGATTGAAACAGGGACTGAATTATGTTATTGTAGAAACCAATACCGGTAACTTTAATTCTAAGATTATTATCAAATAATAACACTGCTCAACATAAGTCACGCAGCCTGTCATTGTTACTCTCAGAAGTTACAAATACAGGTTATGTTATAATATTGGTGTAGCTTCAATGATAGCTATACTGGCCATCGGACAAGGACCCAAAGAGAGTATCCGCGAACAAATCTTCAGCATAAGTACCCACATGATTATTGTCCATCCAGGAGAAGAAAAAAGAAGCGGTGTTCTGATGGGTAAACGTAACCGTTTGTAAATATCACCTTTACCTAAAGTAAGAGGGAGGATAAATGCCATCAATCATTTATTGCTAACAGAAAACAGTTCCCAATTCGTTAAATCCACCGCCGATAAAACCCCACATCCCGATTTATGCGGATAGACACAACCAGTGTCAATATTGATGATGCCCGAGCGCGTATTCATGCGATATTGCAGGTCTGAGATGCTATTCACTGTATGCCCGTGAATAATGATTTTACCTGCAAACAGCGGATGTGAACAATCCTCTTGCCGCGTCCAGATCATTTGATGTTCGTCGGAAAACGGATCATCGATGTCATTATTAAACCCGGCATGAACAAAGATAAACGGACCAACCTGGTGAAACATTTCCAGATTGTGACAAAACTCAATATAAGGATCTGGGATCATATCGGGATGACGGACATTAAAACTATCCAGGGTTTTATGCCCCCCATTGTAAAGCCAATTAATCAGATGCACATCTTCCTGTCTGGCCTTTAACAACATCCATTCATGATTCCCTTTAAGCGTGATTATTTTGTATCTGCTTTCACGAAGCTTAATGATATAATCAAGAACATCCCTGCTTTGTGGTCCCCGATCAATATAATCCCCAATAAACACCAAGGTATCCTCACTGGTCAGTTGCAGTTTATCCTCCACCAACTCACGTAAGGGGCCATAACAACCATGTATATCACCAATAGCTAATAATCGTCCTGACATGCTTTCCTGAATTTGCACACATACAAGTTACAAATAAATGGTTAGTTGTGAATAATTAATGATCGCCGCAGAGGCATATAGCTGTTTTTATGGCGGTGATGGCGGCTGAATTAAAATCGTTATCAAGTCGTTTACCGATGATCTTCGACAAGATTGCCGTCCAGAAATGACAGGATGAAACGAGCATGGTTATTGGGAATAATCACACAAAGAAATGATTAAAAAGAAAAACTCTGCCTCTCAACATCTCTGTGTCCGTAGTCTATTATCTCTTATCTGGAGATCTTTTGTCTAATTTCAAACAGGTGAAACAAACTTCAAAATAGTGGTGATTAAATCAAGTTTGATCAAATCACCACGTTATGAAAAAAGCAATCATTTTACCAATCAGAGGGGCTGCTATCTTTATTAATCCTGGCTTTATACTCTCGTTTGCCATCAATTAATACTTCCACTATGTAACGGCCATTGGGCAGATGGGAAATATCGTAATGAAAGGTGCCACCATTGACATTTGAATAGTAATGTTTCTCTACAGGAACGCCAAGTGTCATCACAATGACTTCTATGTCCGCAGTCTTTTCTGCATAAACCTCCAGCATAAACGTGTCGGTTATCCGTTTGGGAAACAAGATGAAATCGTACAGTGATTCACAGGTATCTTTCTTATAATCAGGATCGGTAATAAAAGCCAACTTTTCACCATCGCCACAATCACTTTCAAACCGGTGAAGTAAATGCCCCTGCGTATCCAGTAAGCGCAAATAACCATACCCCTGCTGTTTCATAAACCAAAATTCAAGCCCGTTTCCGGCCGAATCAGTTAGGAACATTTCGTAAGCGCCTTTGGGTAAGTGGATGGAATCGGTATAAATGGTTTCAGGCTCCAGTAACCCGGGCTTTTTCTGATAGAGGGTGTCACCTGAGTTATCCAGGATAAATACACTGTTTTCATTGGGTCGGGCATTGGTACGCAGCTGTACAATCAGATCCTCCGGCAGTTCCTGAGGTCTTTGAAATGTAGAGGATAGGCTGTTATCTCCTTTCCAGGCATCTTTTTTACCATTCGGTTTCCGGCATTCCACGCTAAAGGTATTCATTGAACCGGCACAGTTAATGATACCGGGTAGAGTAATTGTTTCGGCAGCGTAGTATGGCAAGTTACCCTTCCATTTGAAAGTATTCTTTTTAAAGCCTTCCGTGCCATAAACAATGATTAGAGAATTAAGGTCTTCACGGCCCAGGTTTCGGATTTTAATTTTCGCATCAAAACAGGCCGGATTGGTACGATTGTAAAATGGGTGCTGGTTAGGAGTTATGATTTCCTCCAGAGCCACATCATGTGGGCTGACTGGCGCTGAATAATGAATCAGGCAGGAAGCAATGTCTTCTTTGGCTTGCACGTTATCGGTTGCTGTATAGGGCTCCATCTCAATATTAAAAGTCTGTTTCCCCGCTGATGGGTAAACATCAATAATATCAGGTTGCTGAAGGTCACCCGGGCACCAGAGAGCACGGTCAAAAATCCAGGTGCCGCCTTGTGGATAAAGTGGATTATCGCCGCAATTTTTCCAAAGGTCTTTATGTTGAACCAAGTCGCCATTGAAAACAATATCGCGCCATCTGCTGCAGAATTCGCTACAGCCTTTGGGACTATCCATGCCATGGCCCGTGTGTTGAATGCGTAAGCGATTCAGCACACTGCCTTCGACCGGCGAATAGTCCATGGGCATCAACTCCTTTTCAATGGGTTTTTCTGCATTGCCATAGTTGTAGCTGCCGTTCCACATGGGTTGAATACTCAAAGGATGGATGTGAGGGGGACCAGCTGTGATTTCAAAATCGACGGTCAGCGCCCACCCCACAGAGCGCGGTTCGTAACCCGAATGAACATATTCTATTTGCACGCTGTCGCGCAACAACAGGGCAAAATCAGTGACATCCACCGACCAGGTAAATTCCCACCCTTTGCTGTAGATGCTGCCATAGGGAGTCAGCATCCGACCAATCTCCAAATGGTGGTCTTTCCCTTTTTTACCACCTGTTTTTAGAATATTGATGTGATCACAATAATCCCAGTGAGCAGTAGAAAGGGAATCCGGGGTGCCCAAGGTTACGTGCATCAGGATTTTTCGAACGGAAGCAGCCTCTGAAGGAAACACGCCCCAGGCTGAGTAAGACTGAATTCCTTTGGCCGGATTGCACGTGATGGTCCGTCGCTGATGCGTAATGACATGCTGGTTGTCGACTGTTTGAGCCAGCCCATGCATGGATA
>JAEINY010000265.1 GCA_016342595.1 Marinilabiliaceae bacterium | reverse complement strand
GGTGTTGGTGTGGCTGTAGCTTTGGATAAACCAATGCAAAATTGGATGGTGGATCACCAATCAACGTTTGGTAGTGATATAGCGGATGTAGTTAGCGTGTTCGGTGAGAAAAAGATCATAATTCCAGCTTTGGGCGTGACTTTGGGAGTAAGTTACTTAATAAAAGATGAAAAGTTAAAACGAGCCTCCTGGAATGCTGTAAAGGCTGTGGCAGTCACGGCACTGGCTACGGAAGGAATCAAAGTCGCTGCCGGGCGGGCAAGGCCATTTGTGGATGAAGGACCACATTTTTATCAGCCATTCAGTAAGACAGATCGATATATGTCGCTACCTTCCGGACACACCTCTCTGGCCTTTGCTGTTTTTACACCTTATGCTGAGACCTACTCCCGCTGGATTTATGTATTACCGGCTTCAGTAGGGTTTGCACGTATGTATAACAATAAGCATTGGTTTTCGGATGTGGTCTTAGGGGGTAGTATCGGATTTATTAGTGGGTGGATTTTTACTCATTATCCGCGTAAGAATATTGAGGTGTCTGCCAATGGAATAGTGGTGTTCTTTTAAGTGAATAGTGTTTGGTATAGATCATTAATAATGAAAAAACTAGTTAATCAAGAGCCTGTTAAATTAGGGATTGCCCTTAGTGGTGGTGCAGCGCGTGGAATTGCACATATTGGCGTTTTAAAGGCGTTAGAAGAGTACGATTTGGCACCCCATGTAGTCGCAGGAACAAGCATGGGGGCTATTGTGGGGATGTTGTATGCCGCAGGGTTTGCCCCTGATGAAATTCAGCAAATGCTTAAGAAGGAAAAAATCTATACTGTTCTGGGATTTAGTTTTCTTAAAAATGGATTATTTAATTTAAATCCCTTAAAGGAGATTTTTGAAGAAGCCTTGGAGGTGAATGATTTTTCGATATTAAAAAAAGATTTTTTCGTGGCGGTTTCTAACCTTAATACAGGTCGTGGCGAAATTCTCAGCGAAGGCACCAATCTGTTTGACTATGTCATTGCCTCTGCATCGATTCCTTTTGTTTTTCCACCTCAGGTAATTAGTGGCCAGACTTTCATTGATGGAGGGTTGTTTAATAATCTTCCTGCCGAGCCTTTGGTTGGGCGTTGTGATCGAATTATTGGAGTGCATGTTAACTTTAATGGAATAAAGAAAAATATTAAAGGTACTAAAGCAATTGCTGAACGATCCTTTAATCTGGCCATTGAGCAGAATGTAAAGCTGAGTCGTAGTTATTGCGATTATTATATGGAGCCACGTGAGTTGAGAGAATTTTCATCCTGGGATTACGATAAAGTAGATCGAATTGTTGAGGTTGGTTACGAAAGTGGCCTTAAATCAATTCAGCAATTTATTCTTCCCGAATTAGAAGAGGCTTGTATTTAAAGACTATTCATCAGATGGGTTTAACAAATCCCCAGGCTGCAAAACGACTCTCAGGATGACGAGGCGTAAGGGGCATAAATCCTTCTCGCAATAAACTATCTTTATAGATGGCTGGGTGTTTTTTCATGTGTTGGTGATAAAAGTCTGACCATTCTCCATTTTTAAAAGGTGTAATTTGCCAATCACCAGTACTGTCAGGATGAATGTGTTTTTTAATGTTTAGATTAATCAATCCCATATTGTATCTTAGGTTGACCTCAATAAAAGGCATGAGCCTGATGGTTCCGGTATCATCATGAAAGAACAAAACATCAATGCCAACAGAGCCTTGATAATGATCATGAATATTTAATTCTTGCATTGATTCGATCAGTAGTGCAGAAATCTCATCGATCCAGATGTCATCTTGTGGTAAATGTGATTGAATTTTTGATGGAATTCCAAAGTGCTCTTTTTGAAATCGACCACTACCATCTGTGTCAAAATAGTTAATGCCCAATGCTTCGTACGTGCCATCATGTTTTATCATAAACTGAAAGGAGGCGTCTTGTGCTTTGTTTAATAGTGGCTCTGCAATAATGAATTGATGTTGTTTGATCCGTGCTTTTATCCATGGTTTCGCCTGTTCAAATTCTCTTTTAGTCCTCAATAAACAAAGTCCCCTGCCTGATGAACTCCAAAGTGTTTTTAGAATGATGCCTTGCGGATGGTTATAAAAATAATCAAGAACGGCATCTGTTGAAGAGAGTATCTTGGGTATTGAGGGGTGATGGGCAATTGATGGCAATTGATCTTGTTTCTTGAAGAGTTGTTTAGCCATCCTGACACTTGTCAATCGACTGCAAAACTGTCTGAACTCGTTGGATGATACCTCAGGGATACGCATTTCCGGTGAAAGGCCAGGGATGAGGTGTTTGAGATGATGCTTCAGTGCATAACTCCAACCCCAGGGGATAATTTGATCAATACTTCCAGGTGATAGTGCTTTACTTTCTTCGATACTTATAAACTGAGGAAAGTGTTTATTTGCTTTTTTCCAAAACGATATAAATTGAACATCTGGTTGATGCTCACAAATTATTTTGTCAGAAGTTGATCCGGCAAAGCCCATTAAAGGGGCGATGTCTTGTTCGAACTGTTTTAGATTTTCAGGGGGCATGTAACTCATTGTTCCATTTTCAATGGCCATTTCGCACGTGGGATTATAATAGAATAAAGTTTTTTTACCTGCTGAATTCATTGTTTTATTTTAACCCACAAAAATAAGAAGGATTGACGATTTTGAAATTTTTCTCTTGCAAAAGAATTTCTTTAGATGCTCTAGTGGGGCTAAAATTTAATTTTACCATTGGGTTAAAGTTGTTTGATGGGGATGATGTATTTTGCAAATGAGAATTTGACTTTATGGCTTAAGTGGTTGTAATATTGTAATATGTATTGGTCTAAAAGTATTTAAACTATTAGCTATGATGATAAGGGATATTTTATGTTGGTCAGTGGTTGCGATGATGTCTATCGCTGCTTGTGGTAGCGATACAGATTCGGCTGAAAAAAAAGATGATACTAAAGATGTGTCGGGTACACAATTTATTGCTAACCATTCTGTGGCCAAGGAAGAGGTGTTGCGTGCAATTCCTGCCGAATTCATCGACAAGGCGAGGCAAAATCTTCACATAGCCTATCAACACACATCTCATGGAACACATATTAGTTTTGGTGTTTTTGGACTTCAGGATTATAAAAGTGGCGATGAAGATAATTTTTCAGTGACTAAAAATAATCCAACTGCTAACAAATTAGACTTTGGTGATAATGTTTTGAAAAGTTATGCTGAAAATGGAGTGGATGCATCGGATTTGAGTCGAAATGAGACAGCCTTTATTCAAGCCACCAGAAATTTCCTGGATGATAACGATAATGCCAGGGTAAATGTGGTGATGTGGTCGTGGTGTAACATTGAGGATCACGATGTGTCTGGTAATTACTTGCCGGGCATGCAAATGCTGATTGATGAGTATGGTCCCGGCGGATCAAAAATAGGTACAGGTTCCGGGCAGCGTGAAAATGCGGTTCATTTTGTTTTTATGACTGGCCATGCCAATAAAAATGCTAATGTGGGTAATGGGAAACCGGCTGATCAGGCTAAATTAATCACAGATTATTGTGAGAAAAACAAGTATTTATGTCTTGATTACTATGCTATAGATAGCCATTGTATGAATGATGATTATTTGGATGATGCCAGTGATGATGGGTATTCAGAAAAATATGAAGGTAATTTTTATCAGGAGTGGCAAAAAAATGGAATTATAGGTGTTGATTATTATGAGAATAAAACCTCTCCCGGTGGAACAGTGAAACATGGAGATCACAATTCACAGCACATTACTGCCAATCGAAAAGCATATGCTATGTGGTGGATTTTAGCCAGGATAGCTGGGTGGGATGGAGTGCTAGAATAAGGAGTGGGGGTGAAATATATAGGATTCTTCCAGGTAACTTGTTTTCTGTCAGGGGTATGGTGGGAATTAGATAGGTGGATAGTAAAATTAGTTCTATTTGTTTGATTTTTGTTATTTTTGCCCACATAGTTTCTGAAAGATGCAAATGAATATTAAATACCGCCTTTTTAGTTTAGCCATGTTGGTGATGATGATTCCAGCTTTGTTAGGTATTCATATATTCAATCATTATTGTAATGCTTGCCTGCAATCAGATGTCACGGCGAGTATTATTTCTTCAGTCCACGAGCATATTCATGAGTGCCCTGCTTGTACTTGTGACGCTCATTGTTCTTTATGTCATGATGAATATGGAAATCATAAGTGTCACAACAATGAACCTGAGAATTGTACACATGAGTATTTGATGTTTAAGTATATGGGTAATTTAGAGGTACGCAACTTTAGTTTGAAGGTTGTTGCTTTTACATTGCCTTTTAAGGTGTTATTACCAGATCTTTTAATTTCAAGCAATAAACTTCCCGTTGAGCTGAAATATGCTCGTGCAGTTTTGCAAGTCCCGGATGATCCATCACCGGAGCAAAATTGCGTCTTCCTTTTATGATTCCCCTTTTTTTAATTTGATGATTTTCAATTGTATTTGGAGATCTGTTATTCTATGAGACAAATCGTTTAATTAAATGCATTGTTGATTAATCAACGATGTGCTGGGAATTATTAGTTAATGAAAAGATTTATTTGGGGTTTGATCGCCACCTTTGGTATGGCGTCTATAGGGGTGGCTCAGGTGGCTCCTAATGAGATTTCTGGTAGTGTCAAAGCCAGAGAGAATAAAAAGGAAGTGGAATTAGTTGGTGCAAATGTATATTGGCTTGGAACGCAGGAAGGAACAATAACAGACGTGTCCGGTGCGTTCACATTGCCTCTGAATAAGGGCACTCAACAGTTGGTGATAAGTTATATTGGTTATAAATCAGATACCCTTCAAGTATCAGGTAATGAATATGTGGATATTACATTGGTTTCCGAAGCGCTTAATGAAGTGGTTGTTGCCGGTCGCAAGGCTGGGGCGCACATGTCAAGAATAGATCCATTGACAACTACCAACATTACTGGTGAAGAGCTGTGTAAAGCGGCGTGTTGTAATCTGAGTGAGAGCTTTGAAACAAATGCTTCTGTAGATGTATCTTATTCCGATGCAGCAACTGGAGCCAAGCAGATTCAAATGTTGGGATTGTCTGGTAATTATGTGCAAATGATGACAGAGAATGTACCTAATTTTCGGGGATTGGCCACACCCTATGGATTAGGTTATGTACCCGGGCCCTGGATGGGATCCATTCAAGTTTCTAAAGGTACTTCCACTGTTATTAATGGTTATGAGGCTTTGACTGGTCAGATTAATGTGGAATACAAAAAGCCGGTTAATTCTGAAAAGTTCTTTGTAAGCATGTTTGGTAGTAGTGCAGGTCGTGCTGAAAGTAATATTAACGGATCAATTCATTTGAATGATAAATGGTCTACGGCAATTTTAGCGCATTATTCAGAGGACTTAATGTCGATGGATGAAAATGACGACGATTTTCGCGATGAGCCGGCTATGAAACAAGCTAACTTTATTAATCGCTGGAACTACAATAATCACAATGGTTTTACTACTCAGTTTGGAGTGAAAGTGTTAGATGAGAATCGTTTGGGAGGTCAAATGGATTTTGAAGACGATGTGCCTTCAACAGAGTTATATGGAATTAATATTGACACCCGGAGGTATGAGGGGTTTGCCAAGGCAGGTTATGTTTTTGATGATAAATATACCAGTTTAGCTTTGGTGGCAAATTATTCATATCATGATCAGGGATCGTTTTATGGATTAAAGCAATACGATGCGACTCAAAAATCAGCTTATGCGAACTTTATTTTTCAATCATATTTAGGAGGTGAAAATAGTAAGTTTAGCACTGGTGCTAGTTTTCAGGCAGATGAATTTGATGAAGATTTGATGCTGAATTATACGGATCTTAATACACTGCAAAATTTCACACGCAATGAAGTAGTGCCGGGAGTGTTTTTTCAATATACTTTTTCCATTCCTGAAAAATTAACACTGATAGCAGGTATTCGTTCCGATTTTCACAATAAATATGGAACGCTTATTACACCTCGCTTGCATATGAAGTATAATCTAAATGAAAACTGGGTTATGCGTGCTTCTGCTGGCAAAGGTTATAGGAGTCCTAATGTGCTTGCTGAGAATAGTTTTCTTTTGGCGAGTTCACGAGTTTTAAATATTTCCGGTGATATTGATCAGGAAGAAGCCTGGAATTACGGGGCGAATATTACCCGTTATTTTAATGTCAATGGCAGAGAACTGACAATAAATGCAGAATACTACCGAACAGATTTTATGAATCAGCTGGTTGTAGATGCCGACCAAAGTGTCAATGCAGTCTATTTTTATAATCTGGATGGTAAATCTTATGCCAATAATTTTCAGGTGGAAGCGAAATATGAAATCATTCGTGGTTTGGATATGGTGGCTGCCTGGCGAATCAATGATGTGAAGACAACCATAAACGGAGAATTGGTGGATCGTCCATTAAGAAGTAAGTATAAGGGCTTGTTAAATTTTTCCTATGCGACACCTCTGAAAAAGTGGCAGTTTGATTTCACTACACAGTTTAATGGGAAAGGGCGCATTCCGTCAACAGTAGCAAACCCCGTTGAATACCAACGTCCGGATTCTTTTGATCCATATCAGATTATGAATGGTCAGGTGACAAAGTTTTTTAGAAGCTGGAGTGTCTATATAGGTGCAGAAAACCTGGCAAACTTCACGCAGAGTAACCCTATTATAGGTGGTGATGATCCGTTTGGAGAGTATTTTGATAGTTCATTAATATGGGGACCAGTAATGGGGCGAAAGATTTACTTTGGTCTTCGTTTTTCAATTGATAGAGAATAATAGTATTAACCAACTAATTTATATAGAACATGAAAAAAGTATTTTTAGTAAAAGGAATGTTGATGGTAATGGCTTTGATGCTTTCTACCTTGTCGATGAATGCAGAGGATAATAAGAAAGAAATAAAGGAAGTGACTTATGTAGTGGCAATGGATTGTCATTCATGTGTAAATAAAATTACGAAGAATCTTTCTTTTGAAAAAGGTGTAAAGGATATCAAAGCAGATTTGGAATCACAAACCGTGTATGTGAAGTATCGTGTAGATAAAACGTCTAACGAAAAAATAGTAGCTGCATTAAAGAAACTTGGCTTTGAGGCAAAAGAGAAGACGAGTAAATGCAGTACAAAGAAAAAAGCATGCTGTTCAGGCCATGATCACAAACATTAAACGACAGGTGCGTTTTTAATTAGAAAAAGAGGGCTAAAAGTTCCTCTTTTTTTTGTTTGAGAAATTATCCACTTGATTAGTAGTTAAGTGACGTCGTTCTGAAACAAAACTCCCACCACCATTAGGAAAACCCAAAAACTATCCGTTATTTTGCAGCCGCTTTCAAACGGGGAAGCACGCTGAAAAGCCCACAGGGCAGTCCCGATAGCTATCGGGATTTGAAATACTGAAACGAATCTTTAAAGAAGAAACGATTGCTTTTAAAAGCAGGTTGGCAATGCGAACCGATCCCGATAGCTATCGGGAGGAAAAGTAATAAAAAAACTTCAAAAAAGATTTGGTGGTTTAGAAAAGAAACTCTACTTTTGCAGCCGCTTCTCTAATGAGAGATGCGACAAACACCGGGCTGCGGATTGCGAGCTTCGGACTTTTTGAAAGATA
>JAEINY010000264.1 GCA_016342595.1 Marinilabiliaceae bacterium | reverse complement strand
TTATCTTGAAAAACAATTAAAACAACTAAAGGAATCAGCTTGATTAAGTGATAGTTACAAAAGAGTTATATAGTAGGGTGCAATTCCCCTTTTCCTACTCCATTAGGCAATGGTAATTATTCTGTCTGTCTTTCATTTATATCATTAACATAGCCATTCCAAGGCAGCATTTTCGGTAGTAAAAACATGGACTTTAAATCCAACTTTAATATTAACTTCATTTTCAAAAAGCATTGAGGCTGCCACCGAGTATGGTTCATCCACAATTAAGGCTTGCTTTTTCCCCTTAACAATATTTTCAATTTTTTGCATGAAAATTATTATCTCAGGTAAAAATTCAACGGGTATTTGAAATCTCCCGTTTCTATAATCTGAGAAAAGGTTATATTTTAAAACAGTAAACTCTTTAAAAGTTAAGAATTCATTCCATGCTTTTTCAATGTCTTCGGCAAGGATTAATCCTGAGTGTTTATACTTTATCAATTTATGATCATGGTCAATGTGAATAGAATAGTTCATTTTTTTTTATATTCGTTAAGGTACATCGTATACAAAAGTTGAAGATTAGACTTTACACTATATTTTGAACTAGCTTTATTGATGTTTTTTTCCTCTGATATCTTTTGTGTTGAAGTAATCTAAAAATACACTTCTATAATTTACTTTCCAAATTCCATTGCCAATTTCTATATGAGGATCTGCCATTCCAGGATCTTCAATCAAGGGGTTTTTTATATTTTTTTATCGGATGCTTATCCCATTCCTGTTTTCTGGATGTGGGAAAGGACCCTCATTGGCTTTCAGTTAGACCGGCAAGAGTTATTAGTAGAAGGCCAATGGCGCTTTGTGCTGACAGATACCGCTGCGCCTATGGGGAGCAGGGCAATCGTTGAAAAAAGTCTTCACTTAAGGGGGCGGTAGTGAGGCTTGCAAGAGTATTCTAAAACTATTTTATCACTGGTCATGAGCTTATCAATTAAGCTAAAATGAAATCCAAGGCTGCATTTTTGGTAGTAAAAACATGGACTTTAAATCCAACTTTGATATTAACTACAATCCTTTTTCTTGTGACCCGGAAGCGTCAGCTACATATACCTCAAAAAAGCCATCTCATACACCAGGAGCAAAGGATCGTTCAAGTAATTTTTACTTTGCGTGCAATCAATTAATTTTTTTCTTTAAACCGCGAATTAAACGAATTATTAAATTTTCCGGTAATTAACGTTTCCCACCGGAAAACGAATTTGTGTAATTCGTTAAACTCGTGATTCCTTTAAAGAAAACTGCAAAGCAGTTGATGTATTGCACTATTGGGGTGACTAAGTATAGGGGCTAAATAGAAAAGTACAAAAAGAAAAAAAAGAAAAAACCACCCCAATCTCCCACCAACAAAGGCCCACAGCCCTATCACCAACCACCAACAAACCAAAATGAAAAGTACAAAAACTTTAATTCACCTTTAATTGAGGTTTAATTATTACGCCCTAAATATTAAACCCACACCCCATAACTTTATACTACCACCCCACACACCCCAAAAGCTTTAATTACGCGGCTTAAACAGCCACAAAGCATATGCACGAAGGCCCGTTATTGGGGCCTTTTTTTGTGCTGCGCATATACTAGTGGCGTACCCTGAAAAACATGCTAAAAATGAGGTTAGATGGACATTTAGGTGGACACTTAGGTGGACAGATTTAAAGAAAAAAAGAGATGTAGAATAGCGTGCGGATACATAAAAGTGATAACTAAAGCACAAAAAGTAGGCTTAAAGTAGGGTGTAGCGACAATGAGAATGTATATTTATATCTCACTAATTACTGAATACCAGCATTATAACATGTTGCCTTCACGAAAAACACCCCTCACACTATCATTAGCAATGTGAGGGGATGGGATATTTCATGCTTCTACGTGCAATTGTTAGCTAATTATCTTTCATATTGTATTAATTAGGTGAATGATTAGGGACAATACGGCTGCATTCAGTTCTAAATACGTTACCAAGTACACGATGTAATCTGATAACACTATCTATTGGTACATCGAATGGTTCATGAATTAACCGATTACTACTGGCGTACAGTTCTTCATTAACAGAACAGCACAGCCAGCAGTCTATATGTTCTGATCGTTGAAGCCGTTTAATAACCCTGTATTCTGATGTTTCCACGACATAATCCTGGCCATATATAATAAGCCGCTTGTCATGTACCTCTTTAAGTGCAACAATACTTCCGCTTTTATACATTGGACACATACTATCCCCGTGAACACGCATGGCTGATGTGGCATCTCGAAACCAATCGCCTGCATCCACTTGTTCAGCGGCAACTGTTTGTGGATTGAGGTTAGCAACTTCACCGGTGCCTCCAATGGTAACCCCATCCCATAAAGGAATTAGTTTGCGTTCCATTTTTTCTGACACAATAGGATCTTCTTTAAGCATAGAACCATTACCGGTAAGTAGCCATTCAATATTCATATTAGAGTAAATCTCTATTATCTTCTCTAACTTATCTATCCCAATGCTTTTGGCAATGCTGTTTACATATCCATTAGAAGCACCTATTGACTTCTCAAAAGCACTAACTGATAATCCAATAGTTTTAACGAACCTTTTTAGTCTCTCTTTTACGTTCATATGCAGCATGGTAGAAATTCAATTAGAGATTACCTCTAGTTTTATTTGTTTAAATTAGAGTTGCACTCTGTATTTGTAACAGATAAAAAGTTCAACGGTTTTAAAGATAGAGAAAAAATGACACAAACAATTATCATGGTAGGTCACGGAAAGGCGCAGAAGATTGCCCGGGCACTGAAAACGAGCAAAGCAATGGTTTCCATGAGCCTGAAGGGGAGAGTGACTTGTGGGAAGGCTGAAAAAATTCGCCATGTGGCTTTAGCAGAATATGGCGGGCAGGAGATGCGGGCGGTTAACAAGGATAAAGATGAAAGTAAAAAGTAATAAGGATGCCCTCATTTTCAGTAGGGGAATACCTGACTAAATTTTAATGTTTAACAAAAGTTTCTCTCACTGCTAGGTTAAACACTTCTCCCGGACGGTCTTTAGGGTGGTTCGACTCCGCCCCGGGAACAAAAACAATCTTATAAAACAAGAGCTATGAAAGTAGAATTGAAATTAACTGTTACTCCTCAATGTCAGTTTGAAAATTCGCCTGAAGCAATGAAAACCGCTGTTGAAGCATATCTAAATGAGCTTTTAAAAACGCTTCCAAAACAGGGGAGCGTATGACGGAGCATACGAAAGAGGTTGTACATAAACAAACACCTTTAACATTTGAGTGCTTTGAAACTCTACATCCTTGTAGGCTATCCGGCAATTCAGAAGAAAGGAGTCGTACAGCTGAGTGTAGCAAATGCGCATTTGGCTGTAGTACTCCTTGTTGATTAGAAAGTCAATGTGTGCTCCATAAGTTTTCATAATTCAAAAGTAATTAAATATACGCATACCCTAATAATACACATCTGATAATCATGTACGAATACCACAATAATATATTATCCATCCCGGCTAAACTTCTTTATGAGGAGTGGAATGAGATATCGTATAGCTCTTATCTTAAGAAATGTGACCGGGGTAAATTGGTTCGTACCAAGGAAGGCAAAGGTAAACACAATACGGCCTTTGTCAGCTTTTACGATTTGCCCATGGATTTACAGATACGCTGTATTGAAGAGTTGGGCGACCCAAAGGAGGTGGCAGTTGTGAACGGCCTTGAAGAGTATATTGTACCGGATATTGAAGCCACTCGGTTTTTTGCGCGTCACCGCAAAGCCAATGGACGGCCGTTAAGCCAGGAGATGCAGCGCGAAAAGGCAACCAGCTGCATGATTTTAAACGCTATTCAAACGGTGTTTGAAGATAAAGGTGCCATGACAAAGATGTTTGGCCGCAAGCGTACCAAAATATGGGAAAATGTAAGCGATGCGGTTAACCTGCTCAATACTGACAAATGGCTGTTTAAATTGCCAAGTACTGGCCGTACCCTTCAACGTAGATACGAGGCCTACCGCACCCATAGCTATGATTTGTTTATCCATAAAGGTGAAGGCAATATTAATGCACAAGTTCTAAAAGGTGCAGTGGCCGATTACATCTTATCATTGTACAGTCTGCCCGTTAAATATTCGGTTCCTGAAGTACTGGAGCGTTATAACGAGATTCGTAAAGATAATGACTGGGGCAGCTTAACCGAATCGGCCATTAAACTGTGGCTGCATGAAACTGAACAGGAGCGCATCTGGGTATTGGGCCGACATGGTAAAGAGGCCTATAACCGGAAATTTAAACACACGCTAACCCGCAAAAAAGACAACTGGTTTCCCAATAGTTATTGGAATATTGACGGTACCAAGCTGGATTGGATCCACCTTTGGAGTGATAGCCCGATTAAGCAAGCCGCCAACCTTAAGATTGATGTATTGTTTGATGTGTACAGCGAAAAGATAATCGGTAGTAGCCTGAGCTTTACAGAGAACCACACCGATCACTTTGAAGCCATTCGCGAGGCGGTGAATATCGCCCAATGTCGCCCCTATTATTTCACTTACGACAATCAAAGCGGTCATAAAATGAGCCGCATGCAGGACTTATATGACAGCCTAATTGCTGAAGATGGCGGTTGTCACCACCCAAACAAAGCTTATGCGCACAACGGACCTGTCGAACAGATGTTTAAGCGTCTGCAACAACAGGTAATCAATAATTTTTGGTTCAGTGACGGGCAAAGTGTCACTGTTAAGTTGGACGACAACAAGATGAACACTGATTTTATCAAAGAGAACAAGCACATGTTGAAGTCAGTGGATGAATTAAAAGCCGCCTGGCAAACGGCCGTTAATATCTGGAACAGTAAACCCCATCCGAAATTCAGAAATCAAACGCGAAACCAGGTGTATCAGCATGCCCAACCCAAACAGGAGAAAATTGAACTGTGGGACATTGCTGACAAGCTATGGATCACAGAGGCCAAACGTCCGGTGACATACAAAGCGCATGGTTTGGATTTATGGGTAGCCGATACCAAATACCAATATGAAGTATATGACCACGATGGTAAGATTGATTTGGAGTTTCGCCGTAAAAATGTGGGCTCCAAGTTCATTGTCCGGTACGATCCCAACTTTATGGACGGTTACATTCAGCTTTGCCAAACAGATCAATACGGCAATACCGTGTTTATCACCAATGCCGAGCCCAAGCGTGAGCACGAAAACATACCGGCATTGATGGAGGAAGGTGATAAAGCAAAATGGCACGAGGATTACAAAGTACGCGAATTAGAGTATGAGCGTGATTTGAGTGATTACAAAGCATTGATAGCCCGTTCGGGCATTACACCAGAGAAGTTGATTGAGGAGCAGGAATATATGGTGAAAATGAAGCGTGAACTTACCAAAGAGGAGCGCAATAAAGTGGAAGCTGAAGAAAACATACTGCTACAACTATAATAGACATTTAAAACTGATATTATGAATACCTCACACAAAAATTGCATTGTGGCCGAACTAAAGGCCCTTGCACAAAAGGAATCACAATCAAAAATAGCCCGTAAAGCCGGGGTTTCAACCGCTACCATCAGCCAGATGATTAATAACAACTGGGACCTGATCCGCGATGAAATGTGGCAAAAAGTAAAGATCAATCTCCACATTAACTGGGACTGGCAAACGGCAGATACTACTAATTTAAAGGCACTCAATCAGCTATTATCAGCAGCACAGAAACGTAGCATGAGTATTGCCATTAGCCATAATGCCGGAGCCGGGAAAAGCCACACCTACCGTTTGTATGAGCGAACCTTTGAGAATGTCATCTACCTGGAGTGCAAAAACTACTGGACAAAGAAAAGTTTTGCACGTCAGTTGTGTACCGCCTGTGGTGTAGCCGATAGCGGTACGGTTGAGCAAATGATTGAGCGTTTTATTGCGAACATGAAATCATTACATAAGGCACTGGTCATCTTTGACCAGGTGGATAAACTGAAGGACTCGCAACTTGACTTGTTTATGGACTTCTATAATGATTTGGATGGTCATTGTGGCTTTATTCTTTCAGGGGTGCCGGCCTTGAAAAAGCGTATTGAACGCGGTTGCCAACTGGATAAAATCGGATTTCGTGAATTACGCTCGCGCATCGGCCGAAAATACATTTCGCTAAAGGAAGTTTCGGAGAAGGACGTGAAAGCCATTTGTAATGCTAATGGTGTGGATGATGAGCAGGTAATTAATGAAATATATAACACATGTGAGGGCGATTTGCGCCGTGTACGCCGCAGTATTGACCAATACTTTTTGATGAAGGAGGTTGCATAAATGGCAATAGTGAAGGAGGAGATTGAAGTCCCCAAAGCATATTCCTGGGGAGATATTGCAAAGAAGAATTTTAAGACACTTGATTTTGACGGCGAATGGTTGGAGCACCTTGGAGCTCCTGAACTATCAGGTAGCTGGACGGCATGGGGACACTCAGGCAACGGGAAAACAGCCTATGTTTTACAATTAGCCAAATACCTCACACAGTTTACCCGGGTGCATTACAACACCCTGGAAGAAGGGATGCGGAAAAGTTTCAAACTGGCACTGGAGCGCAGTAATATCAAATCAGTTCCAAAGGGAAAATTTGGTTTTCAGGCTGAGAGTTATGATGCGCTTGTCAGACGTTTGGACAAGAAACGATCAGCCAATTTTATTGTGATTGACAGTACCCAATATTTTTTCAGGGGAATGAGCATCAAGCATTACTTTGAATTGCTGGATCACTTTCCTAATAAACTATTCTTTTTTGTTGGCCATGCTCAAGGTGCTGCCCCCAAAGGTAAGCTAGCAGATGACATTCGTTACCACTCCGACATAAAGATACATGTAAAAGACTTTGTAGCCGAGGTGCAGACCAGCCGCTTCGGAGGTGGAAAACCTTATGTAGTGTGGGAACAAGGAATGAGAGAACGTGAATTACAACTAATTAAACGAGGTAAATAATCACTATGAAAATAATCACAAAAAGCACAAAAACAGAATACGCTCCGGTCTACATGGATGGCAAAAACATTAAGCCTTATTTAGACAATGATGGCAAAGAGCGGGTGTTTAAACGCATGAAATCGGCCGAGGCCTTTATCAAAAAGCAAAAAGAATCTACGCGAGTGATAGCCAAGAAAGAAACCACATTCACCATTTACCAATAACCATGACAGTAACCAACGATCAAAAGCGAATGATCCATACCCTATGCTACAAGAGTGGCATGGAGGAGGAACAAAGACGTGAGATGCTCCATGGTAATTTCGGTGTTGAAAGTACCAGCAACCTTAGTAAGTCTCAGGCCCGTGAACTAATCGAACTGCTCAAAGGTGAAACGATGCCAACCAAGGCAGAAGCTGATAAGGACTTATACCGAAAAAGATTAATGGCCAGTATTGGCAATATGCTGCGCCTGTTAAATAAAGAAAAGCCAACACGCCAGGAGAACATGACATACATCAAAAATATTGCCTGCCGTGCCGGTGGATACAAAAGCTTCAATGCCATACCGCCCAAGCGCCTGCAAAGCCTTTACAATGCTTTTAACAACAGCCAGAAAGACTTGAAAGGTGCCCGTGTGACCATTGATCAACTGGTGAACGAACTCGCATTAATGAACTAACCATGAAAAAGCCAACCTTAAAACAACGAGCCGAGAAAGTTGA
>JAEINY010000263.1 GCA_016342595.1 Marinilabiliaceae bacterium | reverse complement strand
TATATAAACGGCTTCGTTCCTCGCCGCCCCTGACAGAACCCTAAAATAACCTGGTAATGCTATTGAAATTGAGATTCGAAAAAAAATATTAACAAGTAAAGCAGCTCTGACACAGAATTATGAACATACCCAAATATCACAAATGGACACAAATGAGTCAGACAACAGCTTAGCTGCTTGGTGTTTTTCGAAGGAAAACTAATTCGCTTAATTAGTGTCATTCGTGGATAAAAAAATAGAATAGAAATCTAAACGATATTTCTTCAGTAAATATTAAAAGTTATTTCGATACAATTCCTTAACTATCAAGCAGCTTGTACGCGTTACTTCAGTGTATATAGTGATTTGGGTTATATTGAGTGCAGTTGGGCAAATTTATACCGAAGGTATTCGATACGGGCGAGCATAAGATATCCTCTCTGTGTCCCTATCATATAACAAATGTATTTTGACGCAGATGTCTATGATTTTTTTAGATTAATAAAGATCAGGTTAGCTTGGCGTTAATAGGGACAGCGGCCCTCGCGGAACTACTATATAACACTCTTGTAACCTTTACTTAATCAATCTGATTCCCTCTGGGAATCTTTGCATCTTCGCGTCTCTGCGGTTTATTAAAAAAGGGTGCAACGTATTTGTGATCACTTGAGTCATTTGCGGTTACAGGAGATATCAACCGCCAAGTCTTTTGTTAGCATGTCAAGGCTTGAGGACTCTGTATTTTCTTCGTGCAGCTTTGTGTAACTATTATTTTTGAACGTAATACTAGTGCTACAAACAGTAAATTATAGTATTTACAGTTATTAATTATATAGCCGTGTATTCCGGTTGAAGCGAAGCGAAACCACCTCAGTGATCTCAATACGAAATTGTTTTTGGCATTTGCATTTCCCTCTGTGCGGCTCTGTGTTACAATTAGTACGCGTAAAATACACCCCTGGAATAATAACTAGTAATAAGCAAAAGCCATTTCACCCATCTGTGCAACAAGAGGGCCTGATAATTTTAAAAACCACTTCCATATTTTGCTTTTCCATTTGCGTATAATTCCCAACTTTGGCCAGTTCAATACTTTTGGCAATAATTGCTTCAAGATATTCCATACAAAGATCGATATTATCAATTTGAAAGCTTCCTCTCTCTGCCCCCTGCAAAAGTATGGTTCGAATGAGTTGTTTAAACGCTTTTTGGAAAGATTCCACCATAATATCACTGGGATAGAAAAAAGAAAATGCCTCCTGCTTTCCGGCATCGATAGCATTTTGCAATCGCTCAAAACAAAGCGAATTTACTTTCTCCAGCTTGGCCTCTTCACCTTCAACAACTTCTAAAGATTCCTCCATTTTTTTAACCTCTGCTTGTGCAAAACGATCCACTAAAAACTGATACACCTCTTCTTTACCCGAATAGTATTTATAAATGGTCTTCTTACTGATCTTTAACGCGTTTGCCACCTGATCCACAGCTGTTTTCTTATATCCCTGCGAACAAAAGAACTTCTCAAATGTATTGGCAATTTCTTGTTGTATATTCATAATAAAACGTTGAAAGGGGAAACAATCTCTTTCCGCAAAGCAAAGAAACTGATTCCCCCATATATCACCAAATCAATTATAGTAAGAGAATTTCACTGTATGGCCATTAACAACTCAAGGTCCTATCACAATTAGTGGTTGTAAAACAATAATCCTGAAAGGATTGAATGTTAATAACCGCGGGTGAAACCCGTGGTGTAAACAACAAAAACACCACAACCCAGAATGGGTTGAACCAACAAGTCAACATCAAGAACCAAGATAAAAGTATCAAGATTCTGAACAGCTAGCGAGTAGTGCTTTGCCAACATGTTGTTCAAATTTAAAGTAACATCCCACTTGTGGCGTCCATTAATAATTGATTTATACCGTTTACTAATCAAAATGCGCCTTTAGTGCGTTTCACTTCTAAACGCCCTTTGATTATGTATCGGCATTATACCAGCGCATGCGATAGCCATCGCATTTGATATTTAATTGGTATTAGATACTAATTGACAGAAAAAACACTTTTAAAAAATTCTACTGCCTCTTTAAGCGATTCATTGGCCCTTGGCAATAATCCAAAACCTGAAAAACCATGAATCATTTCACCATAACACGACCATCGCGCCTCTACACCATTATCTTTTAATTTTTCTGCAAACTCAATTCCTTCATCGCGCAAGGGATCATATCCGGCAGTGATAACTAAAGTATCCGGATAATTATCCGGAACCGGACTAAACCATGGCGAAACATGCGGGTGCTCTAAATCCAGTTTTCCCTGTCCATACTGCTGCAAAAACCATTGCATCTGATCATCATCCATCATATATCCTTTACCAAAGGCTTTTTTTGACTGTGTTTTAGCCTTTACATTTATTGACGGGCATAATAAAACCTGGGCAGAGGGACCAGATTTACCGGCATATTCTGATGAAATAATGGTATTCAAACAAGCTCCGGCACTATCACCACATACCCCGATTTTATCGGCATTAGCTCCTATTTTTTCAGCATTTTTTAATAACCACTCATAAGTATCAAGTGCATCATCAACAGCTGCCGGGTATGGATGTTCCGGGGCCAAGCGGTATTCAACGGATAAGACCAGAACATCGGAATAACCACATAAAGTACGACATAAATTATCGTGAGTAGTATGACTACCTCCTACCCAGCCTCCTCCGTGAAAAAATAAAATAACAGGAAGCTTTTTTTTATCAGAAGGTCGATATAAGCGGGCCAGAAGATTTCTTCCCTTCAGTTTTATTTCAAAATTATCAATTTGATGATTTTCCACCTTTGATCCTTCCAATTGAAGCGCTACTTTCTCCATTACCTCCCTGAACATCTGAGGAGTAATCATTTCTCCTGAAAGCGGAACACTTGTAAATTTCTGTAATAGTTCCCTCAGTATTTCATTCATGGGAGCTGTCAATTCATCCATTTGTATCATTTTGTTGACCTGTTTAATTAAAGATAAAATCAATTAATAAACTTCCGGAAGTCACAACAAAGAAACTGTTTTAAATTTCAGTTTCCAAACGTTTAGAAACTATTTTTGTTTTTGGTTTCCTTAATTCTATATTTAATTTCAATACTACAAATGCACCAAATATCCGAAACAAACATACCATCTTTACAGAGTCTTGCACCATTTGATCGTATTACTTTACGAATCTGTTTTCGGGCTGCTGGAACCAAACTGATTCACGAAGCTTTTTAAAATATGTCTGCTGGTAATTACAAATAACCGACTAAAGCGAAAACAAAAGGCGCCCATTTTTAGTTTTATTAAATGAATTTGAGGTTTCACAATTAATCGTTAGATGCTATATGGATCAGTCTCGTATTTTGGTTGTTGATGATAATTTACACAACTTAAAAGTAGTGGAGTACTTTTTGAAAAACCGGGGTTATTCGGCCTCTTTGGCAACAAATGGTAATACTGCCTTAGAGTTAGTTCGAAAGGAAGCGTTCGACCTGATCCTTTTGGATGTTAAAATGCCGTACATCGATGGCTTTGAACTTTGTAAGTCCATTAAAGCCCATGAGACACTGAAAGATATTCCCGTTATCTTTTTAACAGGCCTGACCAATACCGATGATATTGTAAAAGGCTTTGAAGTTGGAGGTGTTGATTACATTACCATACCATTTATAAAAGAAGAATTGGAAGCACGCATTAAAAATCAGCTGACACTAAAAAAACTTCGTGACTTACTTAAAGATCAAATTAAGACAAAGGACGAAACACAAAAAAAGCTGCTACAAACGCTGTATGATGCCGGTAAGCTTTTTGAATTACAGTGAAAAATCAACCATGGCAGCAAAAGCTGCATGTGATTCGGGCTGTGATCCAGGGCCCTTTTCTATATTTTTTCCCACTGTCAACTTCTTTGTAGGAGTGCTCCGGACCAAATTTGCCACGTTTTTTGGCCAGGTACTCTTCAGGAGCAAATAACTCGGCATGTGGAATAATGGAGAGGACATACAAAAAAAACGGTTGATCCTTGTTGTCCTCAATAAATTCAAGTGTTTTTTCATGATTCAGATTGGGAGCATATACCCCTGTTTGTGTACCTGCATTGGCTTCCAATACCAGACTTTCCTGGTTTGAACGTAAGAAATAAGGATAGTAATTGTGTCCCAGCATCTGATAATTATAACCAAAGAAAACATCAAATCACTGGTTATTGGAATTCCCTTCTGATCCTGGATAGCCCAATCTCCATTTACCAAAAGCTCCGGTTGAATATCCGGCTTGTTTAAAAATTTCAGCGATGGTAATTGCCTCCCCTTTCAACGGGTGTTGTTCTTCAGGAGGACGCTCCATATTTCCCCTCATATATGTATGACCGGTTTATTGACTGGTCCTTAAAGCCGACCGGGAAGGTGCACAAACAGTGCTGCCCGAGTAATATTGGGTAAAAACACATCCCTCCAGCTGCCAGTTTGTCGATATTGGGTGTTGAAAATTTCTTCTGACCGTAACAACTCAAATCGCCATAGCCCAAATCATCAGCAAGAATGTAAATGATATTGGGTTTATACTGAATCCTGTTTTCGCTAATGCAACCATTTAATACCACTACAGATGTTAATATGCCAACTATTGTAAATACACTTTTCATATGTGTATTAATCAATTATTCATTCTTGATCATCTTACCGACTTCCAACAAAATTTCAATACTTTCCACAGGCACTTTGCCTGCTCCTTCAGGGCCAATATTAAGCAACAGGTTGCCACCCTTTCCATTGATATCATTTAGTTTATCATACACCACACCTGGACTTTTCCACTCCTTGTCACTCTTTTTGAATCCCCAGGAATTATTCAATGTATAACAGGCTTCCCAATAATAATCCAATCCATCCTCCGGATGCTCCTGCTCTGGCGTCCCGAAATCTTTTTTAAACTGTGCCCGTTTG
Organism: Marinilabiliaceae bacterium; assembly: GCA_016342595.1. Taxonomy (GTDB): domain Bacteria; phylum Bacteroidota; class Bacteroidia; order Bacteroidales; family Marinilabiliaceae; genus JAEINY01. The sequence goes on along the minus strand of JAEINY010000263.1, from coordinate 2,816 downwards.
CCCACTCGGTTATTGATTAAGATTTCAGGTTTTAATCCACGAATATACTGGTACAGGTCTTCACCTGAGTTCATATCCCACCAGTAGACCCAATCACCGTCAAACCACAGCATTTCTGTATCATATTTCTCAATCAATTCTCGAATCTGATTCTTCATGTAGGTAATATATTCTGTCTTCCTTCCTGATTTCATTCGCACATTCCCCCATCTGCCCCAGGCATCTGAACCATCAATGTTACGTTCTTGCGAAGGATGGTGCCAATCGATAAGACTGTAATAAGTACAAAATTTCAGGTCGTATTTCTTACACGCTGCACTCAACTCCGCTAAGATGTCTCGTCCTTTAAATGGTGTACTGGCCACATCAAAATTGGTATATTCACTATCCCACAAACAAAAACCTTCATGATGCTTGGCTGTAATTACAATATATTTCATCCCCGCTTTTTGGGCTGTTCGCGCAATCAAATCAGCATCAAAACTTTGTGGATTAAAAGTAGAGGTTAACATGGCATAAACCTGGGCAGGTACATCGGCATCGGCCTGTAACCATTCCGCATAGTTACCTGATACTTTTCCTTCCCATTCACCTCCCAATTGACTATACAACCCAAAGTGGATAAACATACCATATTTAGCGCCGGAAAACCATTCTAACCTTTTTCTAAAGTCTTCCTTAGTTTCATTTATGTAATTGTTTGTGTTCTGGCTATATCCCCCAACTAACAAATAACAGATACAGTAAAAAAGTATTACAATTTTTTTCATTATATTCTTGGTTACAGGTGCCAAATGACACATTTTATCACTTATTCATTTTAAAACTTGCTAAAGTACAAAACATCAGGTTTTTTATCAATTTCAATACCGGCATTATCTTCAATGTCTTGCGAATTGACGTTGGGCAGTAACCAAATATGGTCATTTGCCATTTTAACATCTGTGCTATTGGAGACATTACCACCATAATTCGTCACTGACTTTGTTACATACATGGAATCTACAGTTACACCCCGAGCCATATTATAATAAACCCATTTTCGGGTACTTTTTACAATATTGTTCTTAATCGTAACATTATCACTCTGTTCATCGGTATAAATAGATCCTTCATTCGAAGTTGAAGATGGTAATATTAACTCATCTATAACATTTCCTTCAATCAACAAACCATCTTTCCCACCAAAATTACTTAGGGAATAGATAGCTCCTCCGTCGTTAGCTTTTTGAATGACGCCAGTTATACGATTTCGGGTAATATATACATTTTTCGTTGTTGTTAAAGCCGGTGACCATCCCCATCCAACAGCTATGCCTGAATATGGCATATTATACAACTCATTATGATCTATTACAACATTTGAAGCATAAAAGGATTCGATCCCGGGAGATCCTTTAAACTCTGCACCAATACCTTCTATGTAATTATTCCTGATAAACGTATGATCTACTATACCTTCCTCTTGACTCAAATCTATAATGGCATGTATTTTCCATGCCACTGAAATGGCCGTTGAAGAAATATCCATAAAACTATTGCTCTCAACAAAAATGGAATCTGTGTTATTATAGATATTGATCGCAGAACTTCCCATCCGCCTGAATATATTATTATTAAAACGAATATTTTTAGCTCCATCAAGATGAATGCAACCGGGAAGCTTAAACTCTGGTACTCCAAAGCCTGAGACAGCTGATGCCTGTACGGAATAAAAACCATTTAAGGAAGGCCAGGACCAATCATTGTGAGAAAATTCAATTCCCTCAAAATTTAGATTCTCCACTTTTTTAAACAGGCTTGACGACTTAATTTGTACAAGTTGTTCAATAGAGGGAACAATCACTTCTGCAGTATTCATATCTTCCGTTGCAAAAGGATAATAATAAACATATTTGCTAACCTGATCGTAATACCACTCTCCAGGCTGATCCAATAGCTCCAACGCATTTTCAAAATAAAAATCAGATAAAGGACCTGCAGGCTGACCAGGTGCAATTGCGGTATAACCTTTTTGGTATAAATATTTAAAATTCTTGATACGTACTAGAAAGTAGTAATTTGATAGAACTTCAATACTCTCAACTAAAAAATAATGATCTCTCCATGCCCGGGTATAATTAATCTCCACATCTTCAGGATTGTTGTAGTTTTCAATGACTTTTTTATCAAATACGATTCCTACCTTAACTCCATCCTCTTCATGAATTTTCACGCCTGAAACGGCAGATCCCCTCGCTCTTTTAGCTCTTCGCCCGTTTATATACAAATTTCGAAAACTATTAATCCCATCTATTTTGGCACGGTATAATTTTGCATTATCCGGATCTACTTCCCAACCATTAATAAGCCTACCTCCACTAATGACAGGATTTGCACCAGGAGCTGATTTATATGTTACCGAATACTGTGCCTGTCCACCATCCTCTTCATCAAAGACAAGTGGTTCAGCCAAAAAATAAATTCCATCACTTAGGTAAACAACAACATCTGAACTTCTATTAACCTTAGTATTCCGAATATCTTCTTTGGCACCAACTAACGATGCAACACCAGCCCCAACGGGAGAAACGTTGTATGCTACCTGTGCAAAAGATTGTATAGCCATACAAAACAACAAAGCAAAGATGAAAAAACGGCCACAAAAAAACTTTTCAAACAAGAACAGCCTTTTGAATATCATAATCAAAAATATTTATTTTACCTTACAATAATAACTAGTCCTTAATAACACTTAAAGGGCTCTCTCTAGAAAAGAGTGGGTACTTTATTGTTATGATAATTTACTGTAGTGAGGGTTTACTGTATTAAGATCA
>JAEINY010000262.1 GCA_016342595.1 Marinilabiliaceae bacterium | reverse complement strand
TGAAATTCGTGGTTTAATAATTCATTTGCGTATTTTAGGTTATGATTGAAATTTGAAAATTTTTATATGAGTTCTAACTTGCATTGCCTCTAAGAAATGGCCTCATGTGCAGAAAAACTTATACTCTACCTACATACGCTTCATCATACTTTCTACTTCCCGAATTTGAGCGGTTAGTATTTTTCTTTTATCGAGCTTTTTACTTTCTCTCAAATAATAGGTCGCCAGTTTCTTGTTTCTCTTGGATAGATAGATTCCTGATAAATTCAACATCGCCATGGCTTGATCATTTTCTGTTCTAAGTCCTGTAGTAAGTGCTTTCTTGAGACTTTTTTCAGCTATTGAACTTTTCTGGCTCTGTGATTGAATTAATCCCGTTAAAAAATAGAAATAGGCTTCCTGACTTTTAATCATCCGTTCAGGATGGTTAACTTTATTCAAGATCGCTTCAGCTTTAGCAAACTTATTTTTTCGAAGAAAATAAAAAGCCAGCAGATTCATCTCGTTTTTGAAATGAAGTAAAACCAACAAAGCAGAAACGAGCACTACTACTATTCCCCAGCCGATAATGCCTTTAACAAAAAGAACAGCCGATGCTATACATAGAGTTGCAGCAATTATCAATCGTATATATTTACCAATCATATCAGTTTTTTTTATGTAGGGCTACAAAACAAAGCATTTTTCACAAGAAAACAAGAGTTTCAGCGATAGTTTTTCGTCAATGGAGTAGGAGGTATATTCTTAAAAAGGCGGTAAATTGATTATGCTTGAGTCAGTTCGAGTGAGCAAATGAATTCATTTTAATGAACTCATTAAATTCAGCCACTTTTCTTCTGGATAATGGCACAATTGACTCATCTTCCATCAGTATAAATTTCTCTCTAATATTATATTGATACATATAATTTAAGTTTATTATATGTGACTTGTGACTTCTGAAAAAACAAGAAGGTAAATCATGCTCAATATGCTTCAATAAAGAATTGATTTTTATTTGCTTTGTGCCTACGATATTTGCAGTAGTTGTACTCCCATCTGATTGTATAGAGATGATCTCTTCAGGTCGTAAAAAAATATAACCTGTACTAATAGATAAAGCAATCTTTGACCTATTATTGACTATTGATGCTGTTACCATTTGTGATCCTTTGTTTTTAATTCCTACAACGCTATGTTAATCGGATATTTTGCGTTGCATGCTTGTGTGTTTCAAAGTGGTTTGCTTCATAACACCATATTCACAAGTTATGTTATTTTTTTTACAAAAAAAATGTTCAATGTCTAATTTTATATTAAAAAAAACCTTTTTCCTGTCATCCTTAACCTTTTACTTCTTTTTACATCCATTTTATTACAATTCGGCATACATACTTTTCTTACTAAATAGAAACAGGAATATTGTTTCCTTACTTTCAAAAAAACTATTTAACGGGTAGATTTTTTGTTTGGGAATAGTTTTGTCTACCTATACGCTCTCTCCATTATGGAAAGAAAAAAATATTTTTTTTTATCGGAAGCAAATAAACAAGCAATAGCATGTTAACTGAAATCATCGGTTAGTATTTTAAAATTAACGGGAACGCTTCTGAAAGACTGGCTATTGACTTAATGTTTTCATTGCTATAACTTACTCTCTCCAATTTTTCTGATAGCTATATAAAACTATCAAGGCAACTATTTTAAACAGTGTTTTTACAATTGGGGTAGAAAACACAACAATAAATATTTTTTAACCTAAAGTTCAAAAACTATGAGAAATTCATTTCTTATTAGAGGAAGCCCTCACCTCTAAATTCAAAAAATTAACCAAATAATTCAATTATTTATTAATTCCTAGTTTTTTTATTATGAAGAGAATTTACAACCTAATTTCAACTCTTCTTTTTGTTACTCTTCTTATGGCGAGCACCTCTAATCTAGTGGCTCAAAAGGGGTATGAAAAGGGAGTAATCCGAATTAAGTTTGAAGAAACTCAAGAAGCTCGTCTGGGAAATATGACGATTCTTAAAAGTTCGGATGGTATTGTACGCACAGGCATTGTGTCTGTAGACCAGTTAAATGAAAAGTACAAAACAACCAAACTGAAAAGGGTATTCCCTTATGCAGGTAAATTCGAGGCAAAACACAAAAAGTACGGACTTCATCTTTGGTATGAACTGGAAGTTGATCCAAAGTCTGATGCCAAAAGGACTTCACAGGATTACCTACAATTATCGGAAGTTTCAATGGCGGAAGTTGTGCATGAAAAGAAATTGGGCTACAACCGGGAAGAAAATAGGGTAGTCCAGAATTCATTGATTGGGGGCGCAAATGACGTTCGATACCCTGATCAATGGCATTACAACAACACAGGCCAAACAGGAGGCACGGTTGATGCTGATATTGACCTCCCTGAAGCCTGGGTTATGCAAACAGGCAGTACAGATGTTGTTGTTTCGGTGCATGATGGCGGAATAGATGGAAGCCATACTGACTTAGACGGTAATTTATGGACAAACCCCAATGAAATAGCCGGAAATGGTATTGATGACGACAATAACGGTTATATTGATGATGTGCATGGTTATAATTTTGCCGATGGAACAGGAACCATTCCGGCAGGTGACCATGGTACCCACGTTGGTGGAACCATTGCTGCTGAAACTAATAATGAAATTGGGATGGCCGGGGTTGCCGGTGGAACAGGTTCCGACGATGGCGTACGCTTAATGTCTTGTACATGCTTTGGAAATACCGGAAATGGCGGCTTTGAAGATTCCTATGTTTATGCAGCAGATAATGGCTCGGTCATTTCTCAAAATAGCTGGGGATATACCAGTCCAGGTGTATTTGATCAGGTTCTGCTGGATGCTATTGATTATTTCATAGCAGAAGCCGGTAGAGATGAAGAAGGAAATCAATTTGGTCCGATGGCGGGTGGTATTGTTATTTTTGCTGCCGGTAACGATGGCCAGGATGGCGAATGGTATCCCGGTTATTATGAACCAATATTATCAGTGGCGGGAACCGATCATAACGATAACCGATATACCAGTTCAAACCATGGTGCATGGGTCGAAATGGCAGCCCCTGCTGTTAATGTTGCAAGTACCGTTCCGGGTAATTCCTATGCCAACTTCAGTGGTACTTCTATGGCTTGTCCGCATGTTTCTGGGGTGGCTGCCCTGATCGTATCTCAGTTCAAAGACGATGGTATCACCCCTCAACAAGTCTGGGACCGATTGGTGACCTCCACCGATCCTTTAACTTTTGATGGTGCTGAAGATTGGGGTACTGGTCGTTTAAATGCGTTCAAAGCATTGGCCGAAGACGACGGAATGGCTCCTACGGCTATTAGTGATTTGCTGGTTGGTGAAGTGACAGCTATTAATGTTGCCTTTAGCTGGACGGCTCCTGCTGATCAGCCTGATAATTATCCAGCGAGTGCATATGATTTCAGATATTCAACAAATCCGATAACAGCTGATAATTTCGATCAGGCTATTCAATATGAACTCCCTAATCCAATTACTCCCGGTGAAACTCAGAATGTAACAGTTAACGGATTAACTCCGGGCACGGCTTACTATTTTGCGGTAAAATCAGCCGATTTCTTTGGAAATACTTCAGGGATTTCAAATATTGTAAGCACAACAACCTTACAAGCATCCGAAATTATCGTAGAAGGAACACCTGATGTTAACATTGATTTAGCATCAAATCCGGTTGCTTCAGCTCCTTTTACTATTCAAAATCAAGGAAACGTTGATCTTACATTCAACATATTCCCTGTTTATAATAATGGTGGATTATCTCATACTCAGAGTAATCTTCTTTATCCGGGAAATGATAAGCCTATTCTCACTGATTTTGAAGCTACTTTGCAAGGTCAATTAACTTCTCAAACTACTTCCAATAACAATACGGTTAAACAATTATCCTTTGAAAACGAAGTAGCTAATTCAATCATTTATGATAATGGAGATGATGAAGCCGATGGAACGATTGCGGTAACGGCAAGTGGTGATCCTGTTCAGTGGTTGGCAGGTTCTTCTTTCATTGTGCCTGATATGGGTGGTGAGAAATTTATTCTTTCCCATGTCAGTTCGTTTATTGAGGCTTCTGGTGCGGCTAATTCCAAACCAACCGGTGTTTCAATTGTTTTGGGTGGTGATACACCATCTCAAGGTGAACTGGTATTAATGCAGGAGTTCGACAACATAATTGGTTCGCAATATGTAACGGTTGCGCTTGAAATGCCAATAAGTCTTGAAACAGGTGATAAATTCTGGATCGTATTTGATTATCCGAAGGTTCCTTTACGCCTGGGATACGACGATGTTGCCGGTGGAAACAGACCTGGTGGTAATCTTGTTTACCTGAATGGTGGATGGGATGATATCCAGAATCAACCTAACTGGGACAATTATGTTTGGAATATCAGAGCTATTCAATCTTCATTACAAGGTTTGAGTCTTGATATTACCGAAGGTACCATTGCAAGTGGTTCTTCTCAGGAGATTCAGGTAACCTATGATGCTGAAGGCGTAACCAGTAATGGTGAGCATAACTTCAACATTTTCGTATTAAGTAATGATCCGGTCAATCCTGTGTCTAAAATTGAAGCTACGGCCACTATTACAGGTGCTCCTAATGCAGCATTGGAAATAGATCCTCTGGAAATAAATGCTTCTATAGATGTGAATAACAATCCTGTTCAAGTGGAGACGATTACCATCTCAAATACTGGAAATGCTGAATTACAGTATGACTTTACAGAACCAGTGGTAGATCAGACTTATCACATTCCGGCTGTTACAGGTAATTACCCGAAAGGAACGGCTACCAGTACGCTTGATAAAGCTCCGTATGTAAGTTCTGAAACAAGTTCTTCTATGCCTGTAGCTCAGTTAGAGGGTTCTATGGCATATGCTATGGAGGTTTATCCTGGAAAGTACTTTGTTTCATTATCAACAGATGCTCCGGGTGCTTATGTAAGTTCAACTTCAGTAAGTTATACTGCTTATGCGGGAGACTTTGCACAAGGAGACGATCAGCATATGTACATTGTAGATCATGATGAAGGTATGTTGAAACAACTAAACATCGAAACAGGTGCTTTAGAATCAATTGGTGCTACTTTACAGTTTGCCGATTTAGCGTGTGATAAAACTTCAGGCGTGATGTATGCTTCTAATTATGAAGACCCCGTTTCTGTGTTGTATACCATCAATCTTAAAACCGGTGCTGCTACAAAAGTGGGGGCTATGGGTACTGGAATTATGGTATCAATGGCTTGTGATGGAGATGGAAATCTTTGGGGACTGAACCTTGATGATAATATCTATTCCATTGATAAAACCGATGGTCATATGACATTGGTGGGCAACGCTGGCTTTGATCCTAATTATGCACAAAGTATGGCTTGGGATCCAGCTACAGACCTGGTCTATTTGGCTGCCTATAACAATGCTTCAAGTGCAGGAGAATTGAGAGTGCTTGACACCGAAACAGGTGCGACTGAATTAATGGGTGCTTTCCCCGGAAATGCTGAGGTTACCGCATTTGGATTCCCAGGTGGCGGAGGTTCAGATTTTGTTTCTGTTGATCCATTATCTGGTACTGTTGCTGCCGGTGGTACAACGACCATTAATGTGGAAATAGATGCGACTAATCTTCCAAACGGTGAGCATGCTTCGTCATTAACTCTTTATACCAATGATATCGAAAATCTGTCTACTACCATTCCTGTAAATGTTCAGGTCAGCGGACAAACCGGTACCATTAATATTGCTGAGGAACTAATTGAAATGGGAACTGTTTTTGTAAATGATAAAAAAGAAATTCCATTTGTTATCAGTAATACAGGAGTAGGTGATTTAACCATTTCTTCCGTTATAGCAGCTACATCATTATTTACGACAGATCTTCCTGGAGAAACGATATTATCAACAGGCGATTCATTAGTTGTGAAGGTTATTTTCCAATCTACGTTTATAGGACAATATAATGATGTGTTAACTGTAAACAGCGACGATCAGTCGACTCCAACAGTAGCAATAACGGTGACTGCAAATACCATTTCACCTCCGGTAATTGCACTTAACCCTGCTGAAGTAGAATTAAATATGGATGCTGGTCAATTAAGAGTTGAAAGATTTACAATCAAGAATACAGGAATGTATCCGCTTCAATTCTCAATGCCTGCTGTTGCATTAAATCAATTACTGGATAATCCGGATATTGAGAAAAACAACACTTCTCGTATTGATGGATTGACACAAATGAGTGAAAAAGGTAGCCCGGATACAAGAAAAGGTAATCCTGTTGTACTAGGTGCAGGTGGACCGGATGATCAGGGTTATGCCTGGATAGACAGTAAAGAAGTCGGCGGTCCTGTATTTGTATGGACAGAGATTTCTGAAACAGGTACTGAAATTGTGGCCGATAGTGACGATGGTGCGGAGCAATTAGAATTACCATTCGGATTTAAATTTTATGGTGAAACGAAAACATCTGTAACTGTTGCTTCCAACGGATTTCTGACATTTGGTACCGAATTAGGTTCCTATGGAGGTTTTTCAAATAAACAAATTCCAACTTCAGGTGCTCCGGATGATCTCATTGCCCCATTCTGGGACGATTTAAGACCAGCCGCAAGAAGAGGACAGATTTTCTATAAAGCGTCAGCTGAGAAATTTATTGTTCAATATCACGAAGTGGGAACTTATAGCAGTTCAACTGGTAATATTACATTCCAGGTGGTGCTGTATCCAAACGGAAACATTGAGTATTTATACAAAGATGTGACGCTTGCCAACAGTGAAACGGCTACAGTAGGTACTGAGAATATGGACGGAACCATTGGCTTACAAGTGGCATTTAATACGGCCTATGTTGAAAATAATCTGGCTGTGTTAATCTTCCCGGGAAGAACGCCGTTTGACGTGTCTGTCAATTCACTATCCGGAATCGTTCAGCCTAATCAGGAACAAACGATTGACGTTACTGTTGACGCAACTGAATTAGTTGAAGATAGTTATATTAATGAATTACTCATTAAGTGTAATGATCCGCTAAGATCAGAACAAATCTTTACTACTAAATTGAATGTTAAAGGATTCCCTCAAATTGCAGTTAATCCTGAAAGTCTGGTATTCGATCCTATTTTCCAGGGATTGTCTGCACAACAGTCTGTTATCTTAGAAAACTCGGGTAGTAAAGACTTGGATATTAGTTTTGTTACTTCAAGCGATGCGTCATTTGCTGTCGATTTTTCAAGCCCGGTTAATTTGGCTCCAAAAACGACCAAAACAATTATTGTTACTTACAGCGCTTTAAATATTGGCGAAACAACTGCCGATATTATTGTTAGCAGTAACGATGAATTTGGGAATGAAGCATTGGTTATTCCTGTTTCAGGAACTGGATTAGTACCACCGGAAATTGAGGTGACTACCACTCCAACACCTGTTGAAGTAACAATCCCATCAGGTGAAATACATACCATTGAAGTGGCCGTGGCTAACAATGGTGGTTCAGATCTGGCCTATACATTAATTAAGCCTTATTACACAACTGTGGGTGATGTATCTGTCAGTGGTCACACGCCGGCTCCTGAGCTTTCTTCCAAACAAGAACAGGATACCAGAGTTGGAGAAGTTGTTCAGAATGGAAAAGGTGGGCCTGATACATTCGGATACACCTGGATAGACAGTGACGAAAGCAGTGAAGTAACTTATGAATGGATTGAAATAAGTCAAATTGGTACTAATCTTGAATTAGGTGCTGATAATGGCGTTTCGGTCGAGTTACCATTCAGCTT
>JAEINY010000261.1 GCA_016342595.1 Marinilabiliaceae bacterium | reverse complement strand
CTGGAATACAAATAACATAATAATTAAAAATCGTTGAAGTCTTGAAATTTCATTAGTTTTTAAACTGCACTCAATAAAGCAATTGTCCTTAATTAAGGTGAATTTAATTAAGGACAATTGCTGTACACATCCAACTCTGATGATCAGGAAATGTTTGTTAGAGAGATATCAATTATACTATGATGAAAAGTATGTCTATGCTTCGGATTATGATTTTATTGCTAAAATATCTCGATATGCTGATGTAATAAATCTATCGGAAGTATTACTCAGGTATAGAACACATGTTAAGCAAATCTCTTTTCAATATTTCAATAAACAGAAAGAGTATGCTGATAGTATAAGGTTAAGTCAATTAAAAAATTTCAATATTATTCCTGATGATTCTGAAAAAGAGTTGCATTTATCCTTGATGGACGGGCAAAAGATAAAAGATCAAACAAAATTTAATAAGATGCTTAGGTGGGGCGAGAAGCTTTTGGATGCAAACGAGAAAATGCGTTTTTATGACTCACAAGCATTGGCGTTTTTATTACAGCAACAATTGAAATATAAGATTCGACTGGATATATAAATAATGCATACGACAACTAATTGAAAGTACTGAAAGAACAAACGTTTGCAAAAGAGAAATGATGTATAAGAATTTAATCATTGGTCTTGGAACTGGACGATGTGGCACGTTGAGTTTATTCAATTTTTTTTCAAAGCAATCTGGGATGGTTGTTTTGCATGACTGCAAGGAGTCATTGCCCTGGGATTATGATCAGTCAAAGCTTGAAAGGAGAATATTTGATTTTAGGAGATTTAACGGAGATGTTGCATTTTATTATTTAAATTTTAACTAACGTAAAAACATCAAGTTAATATTCTGTGTCTTATAAAGCTCTGCTGTTATGCATCTTGGTTATGTGTTTTTCTCTACGTTAGCTAACGAAGTTAATAAATCTAATAGGTATTGATTACCTTGTCTCAAAATCAATTTCATAGGTTTATGTGGGGGGATTATGTAAAGCAATTAGTTCGATTTTATTCGGCAGTCTGTTTTATATGCTTGAAAAGAGAGTGAGAAGCCAGCATAAATAGTTATCTTAAAAAAAACAGGCGATCGTAATCATTTGGCAGTTCATAATGGAAATAGCTGGCGCATCGATAATAAATGGGATCCGGCATTTTCTAAATTTAACGGCTTAAGCAAACAAGATGCTAAATATCAATCAGGAATTATTTGATAAAGCCGATGTGGTAGTATTTCACCTGCATTTTTGATTGTTGATAAGGATATTGAGAAAGGGGATGGGCAGATATGGGTGGCCTGGTCAATTGAAAACCGTGTTATGTAACAAAAAAGTTTTTTGGGCCTTTAATTGCGGGTGCAGTGCCGATTTATTTAGGAGCTCCTAATGTGGAGGAATATGCCCCGGGAGATAATTGCTATATATGTGCCCGCAAATTCAAGACGGTTAAAGAATTAGCAAATTATATTGAATATTTGTCTAATTCACCTGAAGAATATGCTAAGCTTCTGATCTGGAAAGAAAAATTATTGAAGACTTCATTTATTGAAAAAGCTCGGTCTCAGAACCTACATCACTTCTTGCGATTGAGTGAAAGGCTTAGTGATCTTTTGGATTAGATTATCTGGTTTTAAATGACAATCCTACTCATATTGACACAGATATTTAAGGGTGTTGCAAAAAAATATAATTTAAAGATTGGGGTTTATGGAACAAAATTGAATTACGACTATTATTTCCGTTTATCCACCGCCCCCTCCTCAAACGAAATCAAATTCACCATCTCCCTCAATCTGCTCCTCACCCGTTGTCCATACATTTTTTCAATATCAGCCGCATCAAGATTAGTCGTAATGTGCGTGATGAGGTTATCGGAGATGAAAAGATCATAACGGCTGAGTAGGATCTCAGCTATCACATTGCATTCGCTGCCGAAGTGCTTGAGGTTTTGTTCAGCACCAAGATCGTCGAAACAGACTGTTTTTGGTATTTTGGATCCAGGGGTGATGGCGAAACTTCGTTTGCTGTAGCGATGGATCACATCGAAGCCGTCTTTTTGAAACTCGAAGCTGATGTCGCGGCAGGCTTTAATTGGGTAGTGTTGTTGTATCGGCAGTAAGAGTTGCATCAGCTTCATTAATGAGGTCTTGCCACAACCGATGGGTCCGCATAGTATGAGGCCTTTTCTTGGGTTTAATCCCTGGATTATAGTGTTCTCGTTGTCACCGATAGTATAGGCGAAAATCTTGCGAATTAGGGGCATATCTTCATTTAAAAGTTGAAAGTGGTGGCCATATATGGCTTTACCTTTTTTGGTGATGAAATCGAGTGATTTTTGGAAGTTGTAGATGATGGTGTTGTTTTTTATGTAATAATGCATTTTTTTTAATGATTAGGGGTTAATGATGAATTATAAATGGATGGTAGGTAGAATTGTATTGCAATGAGTTTATAATCCAATGTCAAACTATTTCATTCAAGTGCTCAAGCCGCACTGGCTTTTCATTTTTGCCAACAGTCGCAAAAACGGAAACAAAAAAGACCGTCGCTGCTGCCCAATGACGCTAAATGATTCCATTACGGCGGAAAGAAAAGAACTCGCTGCACTCAAACAGCTTTTCTTTCTGATCGCCTTTATTTCATCATTCTTAACGCTATTGGTCAGAGGCGGATGTTCATATTGAAAAGTTGTATTATCATTTGGTGATTGTGTTGAAACTGCTTTCTTGTATGGCATGACGTTATTTTTAGTTGAGTGAATATTTGCTGGGGATGGCAATTGGAAAGTTGATGGGTTGAAAGAAGAATGCCATGTGTTTGATGAAGGTGATGATGTTGGCATAGTAGTGCAGGAGGCATTCGGCATCGGTGTAGGTATTGTAGGGTGGGTCGAATGTGTAGGTGTATTTCTGGCCTGATAAATGGCAGTATACGGATTGTATCCTGTCATGAAGATCAATGATTTCGCACATGTAGGATTGTTTGTCGATGAATAGTTTTTGCTCAAAGAATTCATCAGTAAGGTTATCTATCTTATCTAAGATTTGATCGAAGTTGTCGATGTTGAATTTGCATTTTAGGTTTTGGTATAGTAAGTTTTTCATGATTTCGTTTTTTTTTGTTACGCAGAGATACACAGAGGAGGCACAGAGGGCCACGGAGTTTGATTTGCCCCCCTTTGCCTTCGGCATTTCCCCCAAAGGGGGCAAGTGTTGAATATCCGTTGTTAAAGTGGTTTGCCATAGTTGGTGGATGGTTTGTGGCCGGGTGGTTTGAGTTTGTTACTTCGGCTCCGCTCAGCATCCGCGTTTTGACTTTGTGAGGAGCCAGATGAATTGTTGGCGAATTTGTCGATGTTGAGCATCCAATTGCGGGCTGAGGCTTTCCAGTCTTTCATGGGGGATTTGCCACTCACTAACCAGCCGTTGGATGTGTAGTGATTGAAAAATCGTTCGGCTTCAGTTTTGGAATGGTTTTTTGCCTGGAAGTAGATTTGGATGTGTTCTAGTGGGGGAGGTATTGACCCCTTTGCCCTCGGCATTTCCCCCATAGGGGCAAGTGTTGAAGGAGTGTAATCGTTTCCCTCTGCCCTCCGGGCATCTCCCCTGGAAGGGGAGAAATTCTTTTTCTGCTTTTTCCTCTTACGTGTTTTTTCTTCCGGAAGGGGTGTTTCTTCGAAGTCGAAAAGATCTTGTTGGGGATCTGGATTATTGTTAAGTGACTTCATGGCTATTTTGCGTTCATCGGTATCCATAATTGTTGCTTTTTGATTATCATAAAAACTGGATTCACCTATAGAGAGTGTATTGTTTGTATGTTTTATATTAGTGTCCATTTTATGGACGAGCTGTGGACGAGTACTCGTCCATAAAATGGATAAGTAAACTTTGCTGTTTACATCCGGATCTGTGGACGGTTTGTATTTAACAAAATCATGGTGATTAAGGTATTTCATTGCATTTGAAAACGTGGTTGGAGATTTGATGCGTGCCATCTTCATGACTTCCTGTCGGTGTATGATGATGGGATTTTCAAATTGGGCCCAGTTCCACAACCTGAATAGTGCTATGTACAGGCTGATGTGATGGGGTTTTAACTCTGGTATCTTATCCATCTTTTCAAAGGCTGCCAATTGATGATGGATATAGTTCATGGTGCTCTGGGGGTCATGTGTATAGTACTTAGTATAACTGGATGTGTTCTGTAGATAAAGGTGACTGGTTGCGGTGTTGCTCTCCTTTTTCACTAAGCCTTACCAGGCGGCCTCGATAGCTATCGAGGTTCATTTTTTGCCTTGAAGCAAAAAAACGAAACAAAAAAGTTCAAGGCTGCACCACTCACCGACCCATCACGTTTTGCTATCAGAAAAAGAATGAACTCACTCCTTCGTCGCTCAAACAGCATTCTTTTTTGCCTGATTTCAAAACTATGGGCCCCCGGCTACGTTGCTGAGGCCGCTGTCTAATACCCATGAAAGTTTCTTTATTCATTGTTAAAACCGGACTTTGTTGTCTTCTATCATTTTGTGGATGTCGTCAATGGCGTAGTAAATGACACCTCCGATTTTGGTGAAGGGAAGGGTGCCATTTACCCGCATGTTTTGCAGGGTACCTGGAGAGATGTTCAGGAGCTTCCGGACTTCATAGGATTTGAGCCATTTCTTGGTTTGAGCTCCGGAATGTTTTTTTAGTAGTTTCTCAATGTCGGAGAGAAGGTCGATTTTGAATTCTCTCAAATCGTCGGTTGTGATAATTTCTGCTGCCATAATTTAATGTTAATTGATAATTCAACTTATTAGTAGTTCTTTCCAGACAATACCCCCTCTGCCTAGGGCATCTCCCCCACAGGTGGAGAGAATAGGGAATACGATCTTACCCATTTTTATATGTTTAACTCGTATTCATTATTTTCGATTTAAGATTAATACTTGTTTTAGCTGCCAAGCTATTTGATTGATTATGATGTGGTACAAAGGAATGTAAAAGTGGAATAAAAAAACAGTTCCTGGGGTTCCAGAACCCCAGGAACGTTTACTGATAAACAGGTAGTTGTGAATGGAATAAAAAATTAGGAGCTATTGTTTTTGAAGTGCATTGAGCCATTTGAGGATGATGTCTTTGGTAGCGGAAATGGCAGTATCGTCAGGATTAAAGTATCTGGTTCTGAAGCTTCGTTCAGAAATGGTATCAGCTCTATTAGTAGAAAAGTTATTAGAAAAAAAACGAATGGTTTCTTCCTTATTCTGAGTTATAATAAAGCCGGTATCAATAAAGAGTTTGGTTAAATATGCGAGACTTGCAACCGATTCAGAAATCAATAATTTAGAAGATAATTCGAGCTGTACAGATTGTTGTTGATTGCTTTCGTTAATATGGCAACTATTTGTAATGTATTCAATTTCTTGTTTCAACCAGTTTGCTAAAGCTGATTTAAGTTTTTTCTTATTCAGGTCGAAACTGACGTTTGAAGTAACATAGACTTGTTTCACGCACTTGAGGTAAAAGTTAAGTGTTTCCAATTGTTCAGTACGTGTATCCTGAATATGATACTCTTTGGCCATAAATTCAACATAGAAATCAAAGCAAATATTTGAGTTGAGGTCATGTTCAACAGTAGAGATGCAGATGAGCTTATTCAGCTCACGACTAGTATGGGATTTTGTACAGACGATTGCCAGTTTATTCATCCATGAGTGCAGATAGGTCAAATCGCTAAAAGTATAATGCTCTTTGTTGTTATCCAGAAAGTCTGTAATGGGATGGGTTATTGTTTTTAAAAGTAATCGATTGACTCTTTTAGTGATAAGCATGGATTTGATTAGAATCAGCGATTGTTGAAGTTGTTCTTTTTGTGTTTGATAAACGGATGATGGAATGTTTAGAGTTGTATCAAAAGCATGTGGATATTGTTCGCGCAGAAAACACAATAATTCAGTAAGTGCTTTAATGGCTTTTCTTTTAAGGCAAGTTTCTTTTTCGCGATTGACCTGGCATGTACTTTGAAATTGGTATAGCGTATTGAGTAAACGGACGAGCGTTTTTTGGTAGGATCTGTAAAAGTATTTGAGTTTTTTTTCAGAGAACGGATCCGCCGACAGGGACTGAAGCTTTTCTTTATGTTCCTTTGTTAAATTGTTGAGATCGGAAATTGTAGATTTGATAGCAGCGTGCTCTCTTATACTGCATTGGTGAACTGAGTGGTGGCTTTGTACCTGATTGACCACCTTGTTAAGTTGATTTAGGAGGTTTTTCATTGGTTATAATTTTAGTCAACAATAGTTAAATGAAACTCACCCTTAATTCAACCTAAAAACTGAAGTCCACCACTAGGTTTGTTTCATGGTTTAATGTTATGTTTTTAGTGAGACGCACTAAATGCAAATAGGTTGCATCAAAAACAATACCTTTAGTGTGCTAAGTGTATCATTTAGAAGAATTTGAATAAAAAAGCTCCTATTTTAACAATAGTTAAAATAGGAGCTTTTTACTGTATCCATAGGCTTTGAAATAAGTACTATATTGATGCTTTTTTATCTTTATTTTTTTTCTCAGTTAGTTTCACTTGTAGTTGATGCATGTCTTCACTTACCTTATTTTCGACCACTCGGGCGTAAATCTGTGTTGTGGCAATGCGATTATGGCCCAGTATCTTACTGACTGTCTCGATGGGGACGCCGTTGCTTAAGGTGACAGTAGTGGCAAAGGTATGCCGTGCCATATGGAAAGTCAGGTTTTTATCTACTTCGCAAAGATCAGCGATTTCTTTTAGATAGCCGTTTAGTTTTTGATTGGATATTTTGGGGAAGAGTGTTCCATGGTGCAATGATCGTGGATGGTCTTTGTATTTGTCAATCAGATAATGAGCAACCGGTAATAAAGGGATCCGAACCGCGTTGTCTGTTTTCTTACGTTGGGTAAATATCCAGTTGTTTCCGTCTATACCAATAGTGATGTGGTGTGAATTCAGGAGAGCTATATCACTGTAGGCTAAACCTGTATAACAGGAAAAGATGAAGAGATCCTTAGTCAATTGCAGTCGGTCCATTCTGAACTGTTTTGCTTCTATACGGCTAAGTTCTTCTTTGGACAGGTATTTACGATCAGATTGTTTATAGGAGAGTTTGTACGCTTTGAAGGGATAGTGTTCCATCCATCCCAGTTTTATGGCTAGGTTCATAAGAGTACGGAAGCGGCTCAGGTGTTTCATCACGGTATTGTGACCAAGGGTTCTTTGTCCGCTTTCTGTTGGTTGATAAGCGCGGAGGAAGGCTTCAAAGTCAGTCAGGAAGCCATAGTTAATTTGTTTCAGGTAAATATCGTTACTCTTTTTTCGCTCGTTCAGGAAAAGGTTTAAGTACCTGTGAGTGGACTTGTAATGTTTCAGTGTGGCTGCATTGAGTGTGTGTTCCTGTGAACGGTAATGGTAATCAACGAGCCGTTGGAGAGTGTGGCCTTCTTCTTTGATGCCTAGGAAGCGGTTTTTGATGGATGTAATGGAAATCATTTCATCGCGCATTCTTAATTCCTGGTAAATACTATTGATTTTGGCGCGATTCTCATCGATATGGGCGTTGATCTGACGATTGGAATAGTCTTTATCAGCTTTCACCCGTTCTTTGTCGTTATCCCAAAGATAAATGGGGCAGAAGAGTTTGGTGGAGATTTCGATTCTTTTACCATTTACAGTTAGCCTTAAGTAGATCCCGGCCATCTGACTCTTTTTGCTTTTGTGGCGTATGACAAATTGTACACCAAAGGTTTGTGATTGGTTCATGACGTTGATTTTTGGTTTGTT
>JAEINY010000260.1 GCA_016342595.1 Marinilabiliaceae bacterium | reverse complement strand
CTGACCTTATGTTCAGGCCTTAAAGAATGAAGGCCTTTTACTAAAAAACACTCTTTGCCCATGATTCCTTTAAGCTGGAAGAAAGATTTCTTTGGATCCATTACTAAAATCTACTCAGGCGCTCAACTGATAGGCTACCTTAGTGAGAATAGCTGGCCGGACTGTTTATTTCGGGTTACTATCGGCAGACTACCATTGCCATTATGGTGGCTGTTTTTGTTCCCATATATGTAACACTGTTTACATGATGGCATCTGAGCTATTATCTGTTGTTTAAATCCAGTATAGCATGTTTCATTAATTATTGAGGTTTTCAATTAATCTTACAAAGCATCAAACTCCTATTTATGTTGTTTCGAATTTTAAAAAAAGTATCCTTAAAATCGCCATCCTGGATTAAGATGGCTGTACTCGAAATTCTTTTGATTTTTATCGGTATCAACTTGTCACTTTATTTTAATAATTGGAATGAAGAACGGAAGAAAGAGTCTATTCAACTGGACATATTAAAGGAATTGTTGGTGGATATAGAGCAAGATTCAATTGATATTAAATCGAGTATAGATATTTTAAATCGGTATGTGGTTTGTTACAATACCATAAGTGATTTGGTAACGACTTCGGAAACAGTGGCAGATAGTATTTTAGAACAATACAAACCGGTTTGGGGCAATACCTTTTTTAATACCAATCAGATAGCCTATGAAAATTACAAGCTAAAAGGATTGGAGTTTGTGAAATCCAATGCATTGCGTCGTGCTATTATGACTTACTATGAGGATGATATTCACTTGCTTCGGAAACGTGAAGAATGGATGAGTAATATCGACGACAAGTATGTAACTAACCTTTGGTTGAATTACTATTACTACGAAGGTGTTTTGACGCGTTCTTCATTTAACCAATTACGACACTCAACCAAGGACAAGGCTATTTTAAGGATCGCAAAAGATAATTATGAGAAACATTTAAAATGCTACATGGAACTCAATACTTCTTGTTCTGATCTGAAAGGTTTCCTCAAACGTGAAATCGACAGGTTGGAGAGTTAAGTAATTTGCGTACCTTATAAATGCAGGCATTAAGAACTAGTATAATGATGAAAATTATGCAGGGCATGTCAAAAGTTGGCGCTGAAAATTACAAGCAAGCCATTCAATTGTATTCTGCAGAATAATACCTTTGCACGAAATTAAATTATGATTGAATGGCAAACAATCAAGTTGCATTAGTATTAGAAGGCGGTGGTTTTCGGGGCATGTATACCTCTGGTGTAGTGGATGCCTTTTTGAAGCAGGGTATTCAGTTTCCCTATTGCACTGGCGTGTCAGCTGGTGCTGCCTATGGAATATCCTATGTGTCGGAACAGTTCGGGAGGAATAAGGAGGTGAATTTAAAATATACGGCTGATCCTCGTTATATGAGTGTCCGGAACTTGATTCGGAAGGGAAATTTGTTTGATTGGGATTTTGTGTATGGCGAAATACCCTATAAACTGGTGCCCTTTGATTATGATACGTTCTTTAAATCCGAAACAGAGTTTAAAATTGGTATAACCCATGTCAAGACAGGGGAGACCCATTTTCCATCAAAACGTCAATTGACGCAAGCCGAATTGATGCAGGTTATTACCGCCTCTTCCAGTTTACCTTTCGTCTCAAAGATGGCTCGCTACAAAAATGAATGGTTCATGGATGGTGGTATTACGGCATCCATTCCCTTTGAGCAGGCTTTTAAGGATGGTTATAAAAAAGCAGTGGTGGTCTTAACGCGAAACGTGGGTTATTATAAACAAGCTATCAAACACCCCTGGATCATTAAAACGCGATATCGTAAATATCCCCAACTGGTGAAGGTCATTCTCTCCAGGGCGGAGCGTTATAATAAGGACATTGAAACGTTGGAGCGGCTCGAAAAAGAGGGGGCTGTGTTTATTATCCGTCCACAAGGAACCATGAATGTTTCACGTATTGAAAACAATCCACAAAAGTTGGATCATCTTTACATGATGGGACTAAAAGAAACAGAAGATTTACTTCCTCAACTTAATCAATGGCTGAATAAATAATCGATTTGACACAACATAAACCAGCCACTAAAAAACAGATTTATGCCAATTTCATCCTCATTGAATGAATGCATCTCCGGTCATGCAAATCTTTCGAGGCGCAACGTCCACCTTTCTTTCTGACTTTCTATACGGAGGTCTCTCTACAGCATGTAGAGAAACCTCTTTAGGCTTTAGAGATGTATTCAAACTCTTGGGAGAGACCTCCGCAAGCTTTGACGATACCGCTATAACTTGTAGAGATACCTCCGTTACATAAAAAGATTGCGCTACAACCTTCAGAGGTACCTCCACATGTTTGGGAGATAGCGCTACAACCTTCAGAGATAGCTCTACAACCTTCGGAGGCGTCGCTGAAGCATAGGGAGATACTGCCGCATGTCATAAATCAATCGCTACAGCCTGGGGCAAATGGTCCTCAAGGACTAGCTATCTATTTTATCCCCGTACCTCCATTTCCTCTTTGTTCGGTACCTGATACTCCGTGCAACTATGTATCTTTACGGCTGAAAAATTGATAGCCGAGTATGTTTGAACCAACACTTTTTGCCGATGTAATTTTACCAGTCCCCCTTCCCAAGCTTTTTACTTATTCCATTCCGGATGAGCTAATGTCGCAAGTGGCTATTGGAAAACGGGTGGTGATCCCCTTTGGTCAAAAAAAGGTCTATTCCGGCCTGGTTCAAAACATTCATAAGGAGAAGCCGGAAGCCTACGAAACCAAACCCATTTTATCTATTTTGGACAGTGAGCCGGTCGTGAATACCGTGCAGCTCAAATTTTGGGACTGGTTGGCCGATTATTACCAATGTACTTTAGGTGAGGTATACAAAGCGGCCTTACCCTCAGGCCTGAAAATGGAGAGCGAAACCAGGGTAATCTATAATGCCGAATTTGAAGCTGAAAAACCACTTTCCTCCCGTGAGAATCAAATATTGGACATTCTTTCCAATAAAAAAGTGTGCTCCATACAGGAGATCAACCAGCTATCCGGATTGAAAAATAGTCTGCCGGTGGTGAAGCGTTTGTTGGATCTCAATGCCCTTTTTGTCAATGAGAAACTGAAAGAGGCCTACAAACCCAAAACAGAAAAAGTACTGCAGATTCATCCCGATTATCGTAGTGATGAAAAGCTGGAAGCTGCCTTCAACCAACTGGAGCGCGCACCCAAACAGCAAACGCTTTTGATGACGCTCATATCAGAGGCCGGTGGATTACGCAAAGCATTGGAAGGTGTGGTGGTTAATAAAGCCCAACTCACCAAAAAAGCCAATACCTCGGCCACGGTTGTCACCGAACTTATTAACAAAAACATCCTGCAGCAAGGTGATCAGTCGGTTGACCGGCTGGATTTGGAGGAAAAGGATGTGGCCCATGCCCATCCTTTAACTGAAGTTCAACAGGTGGCCTTTGATGAAATCAATACCAGCTTCCTTCAAAAAGATGTCACCCTCTTGCACGGCGTCACTTCAGGAGGGAAAACGGAGATTTACATTCATTTGATCAACCAATGCCTGGCAGAAGGCAAACAAGTGCTGTATCTGCTGCCAGAAATTGCTCTGACCACACAAATTACCAGCCGGCTAAAAAAACATTTTGGCAATATAATGGGCATCTACCACAGTAAATTCCCGGATGCCGAACGGGTGGAAGTGTGGCATAATCTGCAAGAACAAAAAAACTATCAAATCATTGTAGGCGTGCGCTCCTCCATCTTTCTGCCCTTCTCCAACCTGGGTTTGATCATTGTGGATGAAGAGCATGAGAATACTTATAAGCAATTCGATCCGGCACCACGTTACCATGCCCGTGATTCAGCAGTGGTATTGGCCAAGCTATTTGGCGCCAAAGTATTGTTGGGGACGGCTACCCCATCGGTTGAAACTTATTACAATATCCAGCAGGGAAAATATGCATTGGTCGAACTGTTTCAGCGCTACGAAGGCATCAAAATGCCACAAATAGTAGCGGTGGATATCAAAGAGGCCCGCCGAAAAAAACAAATGCATTCGCACTTTTCACCGGCGCTGTTGGAACACGTTGAAAAAGCACTCCAGAATAAGGAACAAGTGATCCTGTTCCAAAATCGACGGGGCTTTAGTCCGTTCATTGAGTGCGGTCAATGTGCCTGGATAGCCAAATGTGAGAATTGTGATGTGAGCATGACCTACCACAAACACCTGAATCAATTGGTGTGTCACTATTGCAATCACACGGCCCAACTGCCCACCATTTGTCCGGCTTGTCACAGCCCGGCCATTGAAACCCGGGGCTTTGGTACGGAAAAGATTGAAGAAGAGATGTCACTCATTTATCCGGACTATAAAGTGGCCCGTATGGATCTGGACACCGCCCGTAGTCGAAAAAGTTACGAACGGATCATTGCCGATTTTGAACAGGGCAAAATACAGATCCTCATCGGCACACAGATGATTTCCAAAGGGCTGGATTTCGACAATGTGAGCCTGGTGGGTATTCTCAATGCCGATAACATGCTCAATTATCCGGATTTCAGAGCTTTTGAACGCAGTTATCAGCTTATGACGCAGGTGAGTGGGCGCGCCGGCCGGAAAAACAAACAGGGACTGGTAATCCTGCAAACCTCCAATCCGCAGCATCCGGTGATTCTGGATGTGATCAATAATAATTTCAATAATCACTTTGCGGCTCAGTTAAGCGAGCGTCAGGCGTATAAATATCCGCCATTCTATCGCTTGATAAACATCACCATCAAACACAAGGATGTCAACACCAATAATAAAGCAGCACAGCTATTGGCCAAGCAACTAACAATCCTCTTTGGTGACCGCGTATTAGGCCCACAAGCGCCGCCGGTCAATCGCATTCAAAATCTTTTCATTAAGAAAATATTGATCAAACTGGAGAAAAAAGCATCGCCGGTAAAGGTAAAATTCCTGCTACGGGAAGCTATTTTCTCCCTTCAAGCGCAAAACACATTTCGCTCGGTGGTCTTCCAAATTGATGTGGATCCGATGTAGGTATAACCTTTATAATTAAAAAGACCTCAAGGTTTTAAAAACCTTGAGGTCTGAAATATGAACCCTCTATTGTTGAATACCTTCAAACTCCGTTTGTTGACGCTCGATTTCTTTTAACTTTAACTGATTGAGTTCTTTTAATGCCTTATCCAGTTTATTTTTTAACTCTTGCACTTCTTTATTGTCTTGCAGAGCTTCCTTTGATACAGAAGAGCTGCTTTTAGCAGATAAATCAGTATATAGGAGCGAATAAGCGGATGGTGTACTTTCGATCACCAGCTCTCCTTTGGTAAGAGCATTGATTCCCTCAAACTCAGGATAAGCAGTAATTTTTATTGTTCCGGAAGTAGTCGTAGAACGGATTAATGCAGGAGCTATTCCCCATTCAACCCTTCTCGGATTAGCACCGATGGTTTCATCACCTATCAACTCCCCTTCACCAGTCACTTCAAATCTAATCTTTTCCTCACACAAACGCTTCACATTCCCTCTGTCGTCTTCCACATAAGCTACCACTGTAATAAAATCAGAGCCGTCAGCTACCAAAGGGGTACCGGCATAATCGGCTTTCAGAACAATTTTAGTCTTACGGCGGGCCGGCATACGTGTTGTTGAAGCCACTACTTTACCATCGATAATACCCTCAGCTACGATTTTAGCTTCATCAAATTTACGGCCACGATGCAGTTTTTTGATTTGCATAAAATGATAAGCATCCGCAAATACAACAGCTGGATGCGGAATGCCAGGCTTCCTATTTTTAGCCTGTTTAACACCTATCTCTTTGCCAAATACCGTCAAACGCACCTGGTCACAATTTGTAAACACCACCACATTTTCGTCTGAGAATGGTGTCAGTTCATTGGCAATAAAAACCATAGGTCCGTTATCCACATTGGGTATGGTAAGCTGAGGATCACGCTGACTGCGGAACATATACCAGGAATATTTGGGCTGACGGAAAGCATCCATTATTCCACCCCAAAAAGGATCCGGGTGATAACCTCGCTGGTGATCGAAGGAATGCCACATGGTTCCCCCCACATGCTGACGAGGCGTTTTATACAAACGATCCAGACTCGTAAACGGAAACGTTGGCTTTGCATAATGCAAAGCTTGTACTATCTGCGGCGATTCACCCCAAGCAAGTGGTGCCCGACTGGTGGAGTTATGTGATGCCCAATCATCTACATTATCGCCCCATTCGCGGGTAAAGATCGATTGCTTCATTTCATATTCATCACGCGGATGAGCAAACACCACATCAAAGATCTCCACTGTTTCAGGATGATGAGGCGAAAGATCGGCGGCAGTATACGCACCCTGGTAAGGATATTCCTCATGAGTAATGGCATGTACCTTTTCTGCAAATTCTTTGGGGTAGTGGGTTTCATTTAATATAGGCTCCCAAAGGATTACACTGGCATGGTTACGATCGCGTCGTACCATGTGGCGGATATCACTAAAAACCCGTTCTTGAAATATTTTTTCCTTATTAAAGAACTGCCAGCCGGGAGTTGCCACAATCACGAACATTCCTAATTCATCACAGGCATCCATAAACGCCGGATCCTGCGGATAATGAGCCGAACGGATAATTCGAAACCCTGCATCCCGCAACTTCAGTACATCGCGCCAGTGCATAGAGTTGGGGATAGCATTGCCCACATACGCAAAATCCTGATGACGATTCCCACCGATCAGTTTATCTTTAAATGGTTTGTTGTTGATGTATAAACCATCTTTTCCTCTGAACTCCACTTTTCGAATCCCAATACGGGTACGATAACCGTCCACCATTTCAGATGAAGCACCCTCCACTTGTGAATATAGATCATAAAGATATGGCGTATCGGGATGCCAAAGGTCCGGTTCAGAAACCTTGATTTTTTGTTTCACCCTACGACTCTTTCCGGCAGGTATTGAAACTGAAGTCTGGACCCTCCCTACAACGTTATCTTGCTTATCTTTAATAAGCGATTCCAATCGTACGCTACTTTTTTTCTTCGATTCGTTCACCAGGTCCGTCTCCACAATAACTGTCACTGCTTTCTCCGAAAGATCTTCGTAGTGAACGAATATACCACCTCCTGCAACTTTATCCACATAATTTGGATTGGTAATGTGGACTTTCCCGGTTGAAACTAACCATACATCACGATAGATGCCGCCAAAGTAAGAGAAATCCATCATTTTCTGTGCTTTCCCCGGAGGATAGGATGCATCATCACTGTTATCAGCCCAAACAGCGATTACGTTTTCCTCTTCCAGGCTAATATGATCAGTTACATCAATGATACAGGGCAGGAAACCGCCAAAATGGGTCTTCACTAATTTACCATTCACCCATACTTTTGACTTTCCCATGATAGCCTCAAAATTCACGAACAATTTTTTCCCGGCGTATTCCTTACCAAGTGAAAAGTGTTTTCGATACCAGGCAGCTCCCTGATAATTGATTCCCCCACTGGCCTCTTCAGGCAGCAATTCCAAACCATGGGGCACGTTCACGACTTCCCAGGTGGAGTCATCAAATTCAGTTTGATGGGCTCCTTTCGCATCACCTTTATAAAAACGCCATCCGATATTCAAATTATAAACTTCCCTGCCACTGTTTTCAATCTCAAAAAAGCCGGCTGTGGAAAACTCCTGTTTCTGAATGTCTGTTCCCTCTCCGGGCATTTGTGCTTGAACACCCACAGACAGTTGCAAAAAGCAGCAAACCACAAAAGTTTTCAACAATAAATTAAATTGTTTCATTATATTATT
>JAEINY010000259.1 GCA_016342595.1 Marinilabiliaceae bacterium | reverse complement strand
CCATTTGCCCTTCAACCGGAAGAAGAGGTGCGGGTGAATGTAACCTTCATGCCAAATGCTGTTGGTACCTTTACTAATAAGCTAAAAGTGGCTTCTAATGATGAAGACATGCAATTGGTTTGGGCCTCACTACAGGCAGAAGCCATTGCACCGCCAATAGCTACATTGAATCCAACAGATATTCTGAAACTACATTTACGTTCCGACGAATCGGTTTCTTCATTGAGTACCCTTGGAAATGATGGCGGAAGCATATTAAACTTTGATGCTAACGTGGTCTATTTACCAAATGGCTTTGATGAAGCGACTGTTGTCAGTCCGATCTATCAGCGAAACAGTGTTCAAGGGTCTGTTTACCGGGCATTAGAACAAAGTAACGGATCATCAACTTATCAGCAGGCAATACCGCAAACAGCTTCGTTTACCAATTCTATCATTTACGATCCTGAATTGGCGCCGGATGACTATTATGGATATAACGGAACAGCTGCCTATAGTGCTGCCAATAAGTTTACTGTCACCAGTAGTACATTTAAGTTAACGCATATTGCTAACTATTATCAGAACTCTGATGTCACAAATGCCGTTGTATTGGAGATTTACAAAGGCGGTTCTGTTCCTGCAGAAGGTGAATTAATAGCCACGCAAGCGTATACACATGCCGAAGCTTCTGGTGGTGCCAATTGTCTCATTGAATTGAACGAACCGTTATATTTCGAAAATGGTGACGAGTTCTTCGTGGTGATGCATTATCCGCAAGCGATGACATTCCCTGCTGGTTTTAACAGTGGCGTTTCAGGTGTTGATGGCGTTTCTTATTGGTACGATGTCAACTCAACATCATGGTTGAATGAAGATGCTGGTTATGTTTACAAGATCAGAGCCTATCAAGCGGCTGGTTCAGTTCAGGATGACTGGTTGAACATTAGCTTAGTGAGTGGCGAGGTAGAAGTCGGTGCTTCGGCTGAAAACACGCTCTTTGTGGATGCCAATGCGACAACAGGTGGATTCCATTATGCGAAGGTGGTTTACAACACCAATGATCCGCTTAGTCCTTCCATCGAATATCCGGTAGAGCTGTATGTCAATCAACTGCCGGTGGCAATGCAAACGCCTGATAATTTAGTGGTAGATGAAGCGCAAACTATTGAAGCTATCTTCGAAGTAGTAGATCCGGAAGGTGGAGTTCTCGATTTTGCGATCGAAAATTCAGATGCCTTTATTTCTATGGTTGTTGAAGGTAACATAGCAACGCTTACTTATGCTCCTGATTACGAACAAGCAGGTACACATGAATTCATTCTTCACGTCACTGATGATATGGGTGAAACTGTTAGCATACCATTCGCCATTGTTGTGAATAATGTAAACAGAATACCTGTAGCTCTTGAAGATATGGTGAGTAAGTTGTACTTCCCTGACGATGCCACGGATGAGGTAGATTTAAGTGATTATTTCACAGATCCTGACGGGCAAGATTTGGTTTATACTGCATTTGCCAATTCAAATACTGCCTTTGACATTGAAGTGGATGAGCATGTATTGGCCATTACACCAAGGGATTTAGGTTTTGCTGTAGTAACGGTTGAAGCAAGCGATCCGGAGGGAGCCCAGGCTGCCATTACATTTAATGTAAGAGTACGTCATCTTGAAAATCATGCACCTGAGTTGAGTAATGCTCTGGATAATATCATGATATTCCCGGATGAATCTGTTGAATTGGATCTAAACAATCACTTTGTGGATCCTGATTGGGATGAGATGACTTATAGCTTTACGCTTTCCGGTACAGCATCTGTGAATGTAAGTTTGACAGAAACTATCATGTCTATTAATCCTTATCAAACAGGGATGGCTGTATTAACGATTTATGCCGATGATAGTCGGGGTGGTATTACAGCCACAACGGTTGGTGTAATTGTCTTAGGAGATGCCAATGGTGCGCCATTCCTTGCCAATGTGTTAGGAAATCGGAATTATAATGTCTCAGATTCTGATGATAACATTGATCTTAATGCAGTATTTGCTGATCCTGAAAACGACAAGTTGACTTACATAGCGAAAGTCGCTAAAGGCGAATCTGTGGAAGTTGAAATAGTAGATAATGTGCTCCAGGTCACGCCAATTTCAGAAGGAACCAGTGAAATCATTATTTATGCCAGTGATGAGCAAAGTGGAATAGCATCTACAACTTTCATTGCGAATGTTGGCGTTATTACTGCTGACGTTGAGGGATTACGCCTAAACGCGACGTTGAAAAACTATCCCAACCCATTTGTTGAATCAACTACAATAGCCTACTCCATTGATATGGCAGGCGATGTGAGAATTGAAATTGTTGACCTTTCCGGTAATACAGTGGATGTTCTGGTCGATATGAAACAAAACAGTGGTGAATACAAAGTCCTTTACAACGCTAATAAATTAGCCAGTGGAATATATATCTACCGACTAGTCGTTAACGGTAAAGCGATTCAGACAAACCGAATGGTTGTAAAATAACACAATCAGAATCGATAATTAAAGCCATCCGCCACCTGCGGGTGGCTTTTTTTTTGGTGTGCCGTGCATGGTAGTGGTGTAAATCGTATTTTATAGTACTTATCAATTCTTTAATGAAATCCACCATAGTGCAATCTTCCAACCAATGTGCGAACCGCCTAATTGCAATAGCGTTAAGAACGATGAAATGGAGGCGATTAGAAAGAAAATCTGTTTGAGTGTAGCGAGTTATTTTCTTTCCGCCGTAATGTAATCGTTTAGCGTATATTGCAATTGAGCGGCGGCCTTTTTGGTTTACTTTTTTTGGCTGTAGAAAAAAAGAAATCCCGGTTCACCGGGAGAGTACTTATATGAAAAGAGTTGATTGTGTGTTATAAAAGTTCAAATTGTGAAAAAGAACTTGTGAAAATAAATACTATAATTTACTGTTTGTAGCACTAGTCTCTGTAAATTCATAATATCGGGCAACTTTTTAACGAGGGTTAAATTCTGATACTATAAAAACTGAAACTAAATGAGTAAGCGCATCTTATGCTTCGGTGAAGTCCAAATATTCCTCCCCTGTTGAAATTGATAAGTACAGGATGTTGTACATGTAAAAAGTGTTGCTTATCTTTGACTATATTAAAAATCTTAAGGGATGGAAATCGCAACTTATACTGCTTTCAGACAAAACCTAAAAAGGTTTATGGATAAAGTACTGGAAAATCATACTCCACTATTTATAACCAGAGCTAAAGGAGATGACGTTGTAGTGCTTGCCAAATCAGACTACGAAAGTATGCAAGAAACATTGCATTTACTTTCAAGCCCCAAAAATGCTGCACGTATTGCATCAGCTTTAGAAGAATACGAACAGGGTAAAGGTCAGCCTCAAAAGTTAATTGAAGAGTGATATTGATTTTCATGTCCCAGGCATGGGAAGATTATTTGTATTGGCAACAAATAGATAAAAAGGTGCTAAGAAAGGTCAATGAATTAATCAAGCAATGTCAACGAACACCATTTGAAGGCATCGGCAAACCCGAACCGCTAACCGGCAATTTAACAGGTTGGTGGTCAAGAAGAATTAATCATGAACACCGATTAGTATACAAAGTAGAAGATAATAAACTCAATATTCTACAATGCCGAAAACATTATTAGTTGGAATCTTATGTCTGAATTGTAACCTTACTACCGGCGTTGAGGAATTAAGACTAAGCGCGAAGTTGAAAAACTATCCGAACCCATTTATTGAATTAACTACCATTTCCTATTAATGACTTCTTTCAGGCTATAAGAAGATGGTTTCACCAATTACATTACTTTTTCTTATGGTGATTAAAAACGAAAAAGATTTGAGTTTTTTCTTTTTTCAGTTTAACTTGTGTTACTAATTTGTAAGTAGAAAAGTGAATAGCATAAAATTATTTGTTAATTGAATCATGTCAGCGCTTTCAATGCGATCACCTTTCCTGCTTAGTGATACATCTCTGCTAATCGCTTGTACTTTTGTTTAAAAGGAAAGCGCAATTGCTTATCTGTGGCTATGGATTAGGGGGTGTTGTGTTAATTGGTTAATCCCTGTAAACGATGAAAAAAATATTATTCTTTAATTTCGACGGAACGAATAATGAACCTGCTGATGCCATGCAAGACAGACAGGCAGGTGGTAAAACTGAAGATGATAATATTACCAATGTATTGAAATTTCACTTGTTATTGGGTGGTACCTTGAAGGAGGAAAATGGTCAAACAGCTTTAGGAAGCGGTTCACAAACCTTCTACTACAATGGTATTGGTACCTATGGCAATTATTTCCAACGGCTGCTGAATGCTGGTTTGGCAAAAGAGAGTAAAGATGTGGCCACTATACTCAATATGGCCATGGCTGATTTTAAGAATAATTTTAAGGATGATATAGATTATGTGGTGCTCACTGGTTTTAGCCGGGGAGCGGCACTGGCAAGGCGATTTGCAGCTATAATCAACAGCGATGTGAAGCGACCAATCGTTATTGAGGGTGTTTTCGATACCGTGGCATCAATAGGTAAGCTCGATCTTAAAAAAGAAAACAGACCCAAAACGGAAGTGGTTTTCGAGAATCGTACGCTTCCGTCCAATGTGTTAAAAGCCCTGCACCTGGTATCGCTCGACGATAAACGAAGTGCCTTTCAACCCACCTTAATGAATAAGGATGAACGTGTTTGTGAAATTTGGTTCGCCGGGGCACATTCCGATGTAGGTGGTGGGTATTACCACGATGGATTGTCAGATAATGCCTTGCGCTTCTTCCTGGATTGGTTTGAAGAGTGCGATAAACTCGATATCCAGTTTAAATCGCCGAAAAGCATTGCGTACGATCAGATTTTTGAGCCAGGGTCAGCTCTGAAAATTGACGCTGATGATGTTCAGATAGATCCTAACCCATTGGGAGTAAATCACGAACAACAACGTCTGCCCCTGATCTCTCACATTACTTTGGCAAATCGTGAATGTTGTGTTATAAAGGAGGATAAGATTGATAAGCGTACCCTTCCCAAGGTACATTGGACGGTAGCGGATCGAATTAGAAGAGACCGTAATTATCGTCCAAAATCATTACACAACCGGAATCATAAATTAGTCTCTCAGAATGGCGCCGAAATAGAGTTCAGCGGTCTGTCAGAGCATAAGCTGATAAGCAGAAGTGACATGCGGATACCAACCAAAGAGGGGATCGAAACGCGGATATATGCCTATTTTAAAACTAACCAGACGGGTATCTTTTTAGACAAAAATAAAAGATATACCATAGAAGTAATTGATCCGGAGAAGTGCAAATGGCGCGATGGCAGTATCAAACCGGTGGACGGTAATGGTTGGAATAGAGACGACATTAAATGGGGACTGCGCGAATTACCCATTCAAATGGCTGAACCATTCCGCCGTGTAACGGAAGAAGGGGTGAACTGGTTTACCTTATGCGGATGCATCGGGACTGATGACGATGATGCCTTTAAAATTGGAAATCAGTTGACCAATTATACACCTGATAAATCAGGGGAGTTCTGTGCCTTTGCCAACGATCTGAATGGCTATTATGGAAATAATAGTGGCCATTTAAAAGTCAGGATTCGAGAGGAATGAACGAATTATCATACTGCATGGAGTGATAGCGGTTTATAGAGCGATCCGCTTCTTAAGGAAGATATTGAATAATATGGATTAACACTTACTTTAACACATAGAACTTATGCCAGCGATTAATAATATAGAAGGTTATCTTGAACAGCTTGAAAAATTTGGGCCCTCGGTGAAGAAATTAAAAGATATACCCAATGAGGCATACAAGCTCGACGTATTAGACATTAGTGATACCGTTGAGGTAGATAGTAAACCTGTTCAGTTCACGGGGAGTTTAAATTGCGGACCTAAATTGTTTGTGTATAACGATCCGGATGATTATCACAGGGAGGATCGGGAAGGTGAGAGTGACATTGTGAGTGGAGAACCTGCCGAAGGTGAAGTGCTGATCGGTCCTAATTATGATAGCCAGGCTGTAGTCAATTATGGCCTGGATGTTTTTCTCAAAGCAGGTATAGCGCTTGATAAAATTGGGTTCTCCTTTTCAGGTAAGGCCCAATTGAAAATTAATACTTATAAAATTCATAGTAATGATAAAACATTATTTGATTCTGTCGCTTCTGACCTGGGGAATTTTGCCTGGATTTTTAGTCTGGACGGGTTAAAAAAGATGAAGGAAAATGAGGCCTGTACGCTTTCATTTGCGGGTGAGCTTTCTTCGTCTCTGGAATTATGTTGGAGCGATTTATATGGAGGTAGTCTCCTGGGGGTATCTAAATTATTACAATTTGCATCCCCATTGGCCGTTGAGGTAGACGCCGGGGCATCGGTTCAATTTGATTTTGGTATTAAAGATGACTTTTTATTGGTTATCAAGAAAGTGGCAGGTAGTAAATACGAAGTGGGGATTAAAAAGAACAAAAGGCAGTCGTTAGCGGCGGGTGCCTCCATTGGTGTTTCCGCCTCCTTATCGGCCGATAGTCTCGAAAAAGTGGACCTGGTAATCGATGATTTACTGGAGCAAATCCTCAAAAAAGGGAAAAAGGAAATAACTGACATATTGGATAAAACAACTATTGATGAGCTGGCCCAAGAGCACTTGGATATCATTAATGTAATTGCAAAAGTTTTAAACATCCCTTCGCCCGAAAATAAATTGGAGGAAGTAAAAATAAAGTGGGATGAATTTCTAACTACGATAAAAAAGGGGATCGTCACTTACGCCAAGGCAAAGGTAGAGGCGGGGGTTCGATTTGAGTACGGGCAGGTGAAGACGGAGAACAGTTTGTTAGTGGCGGAATTATCAGAAAGAGCCCTTGAAAAATACCATTCGGACCTCATTAAATTTAAGATTCAAGGTATTTTACAGGAAGATAGTAGTCAGTTGCGTATTAAAAAATTCCTGCAGGAAAAAGGATTTAAACGGACCACTGGTTTTGGCTTTGATTTAAAAATTGCGGATACCGGATTAAGTCTTGATAAGGAAACAACGGTTGAGCTTACCGAGCGAACAAATGAAAAAGGGTTTTTACATGTGGTTTCCAATTCATTAAAATCATACAAAGGTGAGTTTTTCGGGGAGTCTTTTGGCTGGACGGCCGGTCTTCAGGCCGAGACGGATGGGTTTGTAAGTGACCCAAAGATGAAGGATATTAATTGTAGTTTACACCTTAGTTTTGAATGGGAGGAAGACCGGAAGTTGGAGAGAAATGAGATTAAAAAAATTGCTGATTTAGCGGTCGTGTGGGAACTTATTCCCCAGCATAAGGTGGAGGATGTCAGAGAGTTGTTAATAGCTAAACTCAAAACTAAAAAAGCTAAGGACATCGTTATTTCAGTCAAAAATCACATCCCTCAGGACCTGTTTAAGGCCATTGTCACATCGATGTGTAAAATCCAACAGCAGAATATTAATACTTACTATTCCATCCTGGCTAAAGCTTTGGCGGCAAGTATGACGGCAAGCAATGAAACGGTGGAAGAACGGATTGAGAAGCATGGAAACTATTTCCTGATGCACCTTAAGGGGGAAAATAGAGATCACCCTACCATAAAAGAATATAGTCGTTATATTAATGAATCACAGATTTCTGAACTGGCTAAAGCTATTGATATTATCGTCAATAAAGGGGATGAAAGCTATTCAAGTGATTTACTAAAGGGTGTAATTAAAGGTTTTAATAAATTTCATAATAGTATCTATAGAGTGAAAGTGTTAGGCTATTTGATGCAATATTTTGCGCATATTATCGGAAGGTCGGATGATATGGACCCGGTCTTTCAGATTGCATACAAGAAGGGGGAGAAGCACAGCGTTATGAATATTATTAAGCAA
>JAEINY010000258.1 GCA_016342595.1 Marinilabiliaceae bacterium | reverse complement strand
AAATTTTTGAATTGATACCTAATGCAACGTTTCAATTAGCTTTTGAAGGAGTTGCCAATTATGGTCATGGAATTGTAATTGATGATGTGCAGGTGGACGTAGTGCAGAATGCATCCACTGCTATCTCGAAAAGCAAAACATCTGACATCCGGGTTTATCCCAATCCATCCAATGGAATATTTACAATATCACAAGGATCAAATGGGGCTGTAGCTCAATTTGAAGTTTTTAATATTTCCGGGGTCAGAGTGCAAAGTGGAGTTCTTGCAAAATCTTCAGAGCAGGTTGATTTGACCAGGTTGTCTGAGGGTGTTTATATATTAAGATTAGTTTCGAAACATACTGAACAATTAATGAAACTGATTATAAAAAAGTAATTGTGATGCCACTATAGCCAATTTACTTGGTGCCTTAGCTGCAAAGTATATCTTTGTGCAATGGAATTAACTTCTGAACAAATCTTACACCAGGACGAGTACCTGGTGGTCGTTGATAAACCGATGGAGCTGCCGGTACATAAAAATGAGTTTATGCCTGTTGATGCTGATTACCTGACAAAACTTGTAGGTAATCTTATTGGAGCCTCTGTTTATCCGGTGCATCGTCTTGATGCAAAAACTTCTGGCGTTATAGTGCTTGCGTTATCACGTGATATTGCGAATCAATTAGCCATTCAATTTGAGCAGCGTCAGGTGGAGAAAAAATACCTTGTTATTGTAAAAGGAGAGCCTGATGCAGAAGGTGTATTTGATACGCCTGTTGTCATTAAAAAGAAAAAAAAGCGTCAAAATGCGTTAACTCGTTTCAAGAAGTTAAGTTCTGTAGAAACAGATATTAGCTATAAGGATAAGGAAGTTAGAGGGATTAGTTTAATGGAAGCTACTCCGGAAACAGGCCGCTGGCATCAAATACGCCAACATTTTTCAAGTCAGCGATTTGATATACTTGGTGATACGCAGCATGGTGATTGGACACTCAACCGTATCATGACGGATAAAACAGAATATAAACGACTGTTTCTGCACGCTCGGTCGTTAACATTTACCCATCCGGTAACGAATGAGAAGTTAACAATCGATACAGGAATTCCATCTGACTTTGAGGATGTGCTTCAGAAAATGGATGGATTGAATTGTAAATGGGTGGTTGAGGAATAATTGTAGGGTGTTTCAGGTTTCCTGAGTAGAAACCTGAAACTCGAAACGTGAATTCTAAAACCTTTATCATGCAACAGAACTTATGATCGGCGTACTTTTGAACGGATAGGGGGCCTGTATTGATCAAAACCATTTCCATACACGGCCATCACATTGCCCACTGAGATAAAAGCATTGGGATCAATTTCTTTGATGAGGTGTAAAATATGGTGCGATTCAGATCTTCGGGCTACCATCATGATGTATTCGCGTGGTGTTTGAGAGCGATAACCTCTGCCATTGATAAGCGTTAGTCCGCGGTTAATTTCAGACGATATTTTTGCAGCTACTTCATCTGATCTGTCTGACATAACCAATATTTGAACCGATTGACGGGATCCGGTAAGTATCATATCTGCCACATATGACATAACACCCATAACAACATACCCATATACAATTGTTTCAAGTGATTTGAATATCAGATACGATGAACCGATGATTAAAATATCACATAATATCATTACCCTTCCCGGACTGATATTGCGGTAGCGGTTCACCAGCATCGCAATAATCTCCGTTCCTCCGGTACTAGCGTGTTGTGAAAAGAGTATACCAATACTGGCACCACATAATCCTCCGCCAATAATAGCAGCCATAAATTTGTCCTTCACAATGGGTTCCGTAATGTAATAGGGAAGGATACTTACCAACAGTGAAAGTATGACTACTGAGTAGATGGTTTTGATGCCAAAACTCTTACCAAGTATTTTTATAGCGACGGCAATTAGTATGGCATTTAATACTAAATTGGTTGGTCCAACGGGTAAATCGGTGGCAAAAAATACTAAAGATGACAAACCCATCAGGCCCCCTCCCACAATATTGGAGGGGATGATAAATCCCACCCATCCAATGGAGCTAACCACCAATGCTAAGGTGATGATGGCATAACTCTCCATTTCCTGAATAACTTTTGACGATGTCATGGTCATTTTTAAAACGAATTAGACTAACTGTTAATTGTATAAAGCAAAAAAAGGTGCCTGACAGATCAGGCACCTTTATTATTAAGTATCGATCTTTTTTTATTCAAACATTTTTTTGAAACAGCGTTTGCGTTTATGTTGGATATGGTCAAACGATTTCCACATTTGAATAGCTACATGGTTATCTTCAAGCATTCCGGTTGTTTCAACAAACTTAATCCCATCTTCTTTGGCCGTTTGCCATAATTCATTCATTAAAAGTGCAGACACTCCTAATTTTTGTAATTCAGGTTTTACGCCTGTCAGCATTAGATCCATTTCCTTCGGTTTTTTCAATGCACGCATGATATGCCACCAGCCTAAAGGAAATAATTTTCCACCGGCTTTTTGCATGGCTTTTGATAATGAGGGAAGAGCCACCAAAAAGCCTGCCATCTCATCGTTTTTATCCAGGATAACTTTTACATACCTGGGATTAAGCATTGGAAAGAACTTTTTTATATAAAAATCGATTAAGCTCTGAGGTAAAGGAAAGGTCCCGAAAAGTTGAGCAAAAGCCTGATTAAACAAGCTGAATACTTTTTGTTTATAAGGCTCCAGTTCTTTTGTTGATTTGAAATTTTGTGGTTGCAGGCCATAGCGACGCTTGATCATGTCCGCTACTTTATAGGATTTTTCAGGCATAGCATCCGGAAAAGTAATGCGAAATTCCAACCAGTCAATTTCTTTTTCATAACCGTTTTGCTCAAAGAACTTTTGATAGTAATCCCAGTGGTAATCTGAAGCAACCGATGGTAACCAATCATGCCCTTCAATTAATAAACCCTGGTGATCAAGGTTAGAAAAACCTAATGGACCATGAATACCATCCATGCCCTCGGCTTTTATCCACTCTTCAACAGTTTGTATAAGTTTTTGAGCTACATTATCATCATCAATAAATTCAGGACGGGTAAAACGTCCCAATTTTTGATTGTTTTTTTCAATCCATAAACGGTTGATGATTCCACCAATACGACCAACGCATTGGTTGTCTTTATAAGCTACCCATAATTTTACTTTACTGAAATCGTAAGCCGGATTCTTTTCAGGTATGAGGGCATCTCGCTCTTCCGAAAGGATAGGCGGTACCCAATTTCTGTTCTTTCTATAGAGTTTATATGGCAGTTTTGTGAAGTCGTTAAGTGTTTGTGTATCCTTAACTTCTTTAATGATAATGCTCATCTTAATCGTATCTGGTTTCAGGGGGCGAAGATAGTACTTTTATTGCATTTTTTCTTTAATCAAAAAAGAATAAGACGTGAAGTGGTTTGAGTTCCCATTTTATAAAACTTAGGCAGGAATGGGGAGGATTTAGTATGAAGAAAGGTTTTGAATGAAAACAGGAAACGCTGATGATAAAACACATGGCTACATGATTGTTATTTACAATGGATTTTAACTAATATTGTCTTTTCATTGGACTTTGAACATGCAAAATTGACAATCTCTATTTATGCAGGTATTGATTGATAGTAAGTTATTAGACGGTTTACACAGTGGGGAGGAGAGTGTGTACACTGATGTATTTCATCAGCTACAACCTGCTTTGGTCAGTTATGCCATGCAATATATCATTGATCGTGATCTCAGTAAAGAGATTGTTCAGGAGGCTTTCTTAAAGTTGTGGGAAAAAAGAAAGACCCTTTCCAAAGGAACCAATCTAACGGCTTACTTATATAAGATTGTTCGAAACCTTTCTCTTAATTATTTGAGACATATAAAAATTCGTGATGAATTTGCCAAGTCTGAATCTCAATTTATTTCAGAAGCGGCGTTAAATTATGTCGCGTTAAAAGATAAAAGTGCGGAGCGATTATTGGAGGCTGAGATTATGGAGCGCTTACAGAAAGCAGTGAATAAAATGCCACCGAAATGTCGCAATATTTTTTCTTTAAGTCGCTTTGATGGTAAAACTTATAAGGAAATTGCACAGGAACTTAACATTACCGAAAAGACGGTTGAAAATCAAATAAACAAAGCCTTGAAGATTACGCGTGCTGAAATGCAGGAGTTCTTGCCTGTAACCCTATTGATGTACTCCTTTTTATGTCTTTAATAAGTGTCGCTTTTGCGGTGAAATATATCTGAACGAGCCGGTATTACCTTTTGCTATAGGTGCAAATTCAGGAGTAAATTATTATTTATTTTTGGAGGAAAGGGTTTGAAAAACAATTGAATGAGTCTTTCGTCGAAGAAAAATGTAAAAAAAACTAAATTTCTTATGGGGGGTGCCAGACTTTGAAGTGTTATAATCATTGAAGACGAATCATGGAACAAAGAGAAGTGAATAAAGAAACGATAACAAGATACTTGGCCAATCAATTATCAGATAAAGAAAGAGCTGATTTTGAAGGGGCTATAAAAAAGGATGTCCAATTAAAAAAGGAGTTTATTCTTCAAAAAAACTTATGGTCTCTTTCTTATTCCCTTGAACAGTTCGGGAAGCCCTTGGAGAATACAGAGTCTAATCGTTTTATATTTCAATTGGATCAAAAAAGAGAGGCGGAAAAGTCTAAGTTAAGGGTAATGCGCCGTTTGCAGTTTTATAAAGTAGCAGCATTAATAGCGATTTCTCTTATGATTGGTAGTATAGGTATGTTGATTTTGAATTATTCAGA
Source organism: Marinilabiliaceae bacterium (assembly GCA_016342595.1). Classification (GTDB taxonomy): domain Bacteria; phylum Bacteroidota; class Bacteroidia; order Bacteroidales; family Marinilabiliaceae; genus JAEINY01. Next base: position 3,118 of record JAEINY010000258.1, on the reverse strand, counting down.
AGTAGACAGGTCGGAGGAAGTTTTTTATACCGAATCCTATGTGCCTAAAGGTGAGCGGTCGGAGTTGACTTTGCCAGATGGTACGCATCTTTTGATTAATGCTGATACCCGGGTGAAAATCCCTTCTGACTTCTCAAAAACCAATCGGCGCTTATGGATTGAAGGTGAAGGATATTTTACCGTGACCAGTGATTCATTACATCCCTTCTTGTTAGAAACGCCTACTATTAATGTAGAGGTGTTGGGGACTGTTTTTAATATAGGGTGTTATCCCGCGGAAGAAGAGGTGGAGGTGGTTCTGGAAGAAGGGAGAGTGATGTTCTCAGGGACTAATAATACACTGGTGGATGGGATTGTTTTAAAACCCGGTGAGACGGCTAAGTATATTAAATCATCAAAAGAATTGGTGGTACAACAAACCGGTAATATAACCTATGTAACCGGATGGAAGGAAGGCGTATTCAGGTTTAAAAATATGACGTTTGGTGAGTTGGTGGTAAAATTAGAACGCCAATATAATGTGGAGATTGATGTGCGTGATCCGGAGTTGCTGGATGAACGGTTTACCGGTGAAGTAAATAGTGAAACGGTGCGAAGCGTGATGCAAAATTTTGCCTTAGCTACCCCGTTTAATGTATCATTTAAAGGAAGACATATCACCGTGACAAAGCGAAAGAATTATAAATAAACGAAGGGCATCCGAAAATTCCCTGGCAGGATGTAGGACGCCCCTCATATTATCCTTAAAGTAATATACAAATCTATGAAAAAAAATCGTTTTAAAGGGATGATTTTAAACTCATTCAATGCATCAGGGAAATGGAAAGCCATTAGTTGGCTGCTTATCGTCCTGGTCATGTCGTCGGCAGAAGTGTATGCCAATGGCCAGAAAAAATTAAATCTGGCATTAAAAAATGCATCTATCGAAGAAGTATTTAGTGCCATTGAGAAACAGAGTGAATACCGTTTTTTGTACAAGACGGATTTGGTGGATATCGATAAAAAGATAACCATTAATCAGCGTAATGCTGAAATACAAACGGTATTAAAAGAAGTATTCGCCGGAACGAACATCTATTTCTCACTGAAAGAAGGTGATTTAGTAATTGTGACGCCTGTAGCTGCTCGTGTAGAGTCAGGCAGACAGCAGGAAGACGCAGTGGTTAAGGGTAAGGTGATTGACGCTAATGGAGAGACTCTGCCCGGCGTCTCAGTATTCTTGAAAGGCACTACAAATGGAACAATTACAGATATTGATGGTAATTATCAATTAACACTTCCGGCTGATGCCAAAACTATTGTATTCTCTTTTATTGGGATGCAAACAATAGAGGTCGCTTATGCCGGTCAGCCTACTATTGACATAACATTAATGTCATCTGTTGAAGAGATGGATGAAGTAATTGTAGTGGGCTATGGAATTCAGAAAAAGTCAAATTTGACCGGATCTGTTACCAATCTGAGCTCCGATGATTTAAAAGGGGTTACTTCGCCTAATGTGGCCAGTCAATTGCAAGGTAAAGCAGCCGGCGTATTTGTGACACAAGGATCTGGTAAACCAGGAGAAAAACCAAAAATCCGGATTCGTGGTAAGTCAACCTTGAGCGGTAGTGTTGATCCGTTGTGGGTCGTTGATGGTGTTATTCAGCCGGAAGCCCCTCAGTTAAACCCTGATGACGTGGAATCTACATCTATCTTAAAAGATGCTTCTGCTACAGCATTGTACGGTTCACGGGCAGCGAACGGCGTTATTTTAGTTACTACCAAAAGTGCAAAAGAAGGAACCGATAGAATAAATATTTCTATTAAAACGGGTGTCACGAAGCTCTCTTTAGGCAACTTTGATTTGATGGATGCCAATGAGATGACTTTATATATTAAGTCGTTTGCTAATGGGCATGGTGATTTGGATTGGTTTACTGATGATAGACAAAAAGTAAATACAAATTGGTTTGATGAAGGGACACAACTTGGAGTTGTTCAGGATTATGGAGTCTCGTTCTCTGGTGGTAATGAGAAAGTAAGAACTTACCTGTCTGGTAATGTTTATAACGAATCCGGGGCAGTAAAAGGATATGATTACACCCGTTATAATGGTCGTATGAACATTGATTACGATATTAAGGAATGGTTAACGCTTCATCCAAAAATGAGTTTCTCCTATCGTGACATTATGGATAAGCAACAAGGTGTAAGTGAAATGTTCCTGAATATGCCTTATGACCGGCCGAGAGACGATGAGGGAAATATTATTGATCCCACAAGTGATGAATCTGAATGGATTGGTCGTGATAAGTCTAACTCTGTTTATAACCTTCAATGGAACTATGCAGAAACATCAGAGTTGCGGTTATCGCCTTATATGGGCTTCGATATTAAGATTGCGGATGGTATTACCTTTGTTTCATCCAATAGTTTCGATTATCAACATCATAACGAGACGGGTTATGTGGATCCTCAATCAACAATTGGTAAAAACGATAAAGGATCGGTTAAAAATTATCATTATTGGAGTATGAATCGATTTACCAACCAATTGCTGCGGTATCAAAAAGCATTTGGGGATCATTATGTCACGGCAATGGCGGCATACGAGTTCAACGATTTTGAATATTCAACTACTGATGTTACGAAAACAGGCATTGTGGCCGGGAGTGAAATATTAACGGCGGCTTCTGAGATGAAAGAAGCGAAAGGTACAAAAGCAGGCTATGCCTTTCAATCTTATCTTTTTAACGCCAATTATTCCTATGGTTCACGCTACATGGCACAGCTTTCATTTCGTAGAGATGGGTCATCTAAGTTTGGCCCGGATACTCAATATGGGAACTTTTATTCGGTAAGTGGTGGTTGGAACATTCACAATGAAGATTTCTTTAACCTGGATAATATTAATGTGTTGAAGTTTAGGATGAGTTATGGTGTCTTGGGTAACACGCCTTCTGATCCGTATAGTATTAGTGGAACGTATTATCCAAGCAAAGAATTGTACTCGGTGACGAACCAATATAATAAAGTACCGGTTATTTCTGCCAATCAATTGGGTAACGATGACTTGAAATGGGAAAAAACCTATAGTACAAACTTTGCATTGGATGCCCGAATTTTTAATCGTTTC
>JAEINY010000257.1 GCA_016342595.1 Marinilabiliaceae bacterium | reverse complement strand
ACGCAAAGGGCCGCAAAGAAAGATAGTCACGCTAAGGAACACGAAGAGAAAGGGTAACACAAAGAGCCACAGAGGAAAAAGAATAAACAAGAAAAATTATATTGTGAATATAAATATTTACCTTAAAAAATAATTCTTAGCGAAATAACATTGTGACACTTTGCGATACAAAAAATTAAATCTATGAAAAGAGAAAATGAACTATCTAAGATCATTATTGGCAAGGCCATAGAGGTACACAAGGCTTTGGGGCCAGGACTACTGGAATCTGCCTATCAGGAGTGCTTATTTTATGAATTGAGGCAAGAAGGTATTGATGTAAAAAAAGAAGTGCCCATGCCAATTGTTTACAAAGAAGTCATTCTCGATCATGGATATCGTTTGGATTTGTTGGTGGAGGATAAAGTAGTAATTGAATTAAAAGCAATTGAAACATTAAATGATGTGCACAAAGCTCAATTGTTAACTTATTTAAAACTCGGCAATTATCAATTGGGGATGCTCATTAATTTTCATGAGCTGAGGTTGATTGACGGAGTAAAACGAATCATAAATACAATACAGTAATCATCTTTGCGGCCCTTTGTGTTTTGTTGGTGTCCTTTGCGATACTAAGCTTTCTTTGCGGCCCTTAGCGATATAATAAAAATTTAAAACGTTGCGGCCCTTTGTGATAACTCTTAGTGGCCCTTTGCGATACAAATCTATGGTAAAATTCCTAATACAAAGACCCATCGCCGTCATCATGACGTTCATCGCTATTCTGTTGTTTGGTGGAGTGGCTATCGATTACAAATATTAGAAAAGGAATTTAGTTTACCAGTATGATATAAAAAAAGGAAAAGGACAGAAAGCTAATTGGTTTCGTAGCTATCACTTTCTGTCCGGCTCCTACTTAAACAAGAAAGGAGGTAAGGTGACAAAGATACAATAAATAGAACTGAAGGTTAACAACGCCTGTATTGTGAAAGGATATATCAATATTAAAATTGTGAATAACTTAATAAATAGTAAATTAAAATCAAATGAAAAAGTTTTTTATGGCTGCTTTTGCAGTAGCTGCAATTGCTATAAGTTTTTATTCATTTCAATCAAATAACTTAAATGGCATCGATTTGGAAAACATCCAAACAATGGCTATGGCTCAATGGGAAGGAGGATTAAATGAATTTGATTGTACTTGTTATTCATGTGAAACTGAATATGGACAACAAGGAGTAGTTTTTTATACATACTATAGCCCTGGAGGCAATTGTACTCCACCCTGGACTATGTGTTCATATGGTTATTGCTAAACTATGTAATGGAGGCGTATTTTCGCCTCCTAAAAATTAAAAATAATGAGAATGATGAGAATGAATATAATCTTGATAGTTGTTTCTTTGGTATTTTTTTCTAAATGTAAAATTACCCATGGGGAATCTGAGATTGCTAGAAAAGATGTAAAGGAGATAAAAGTTGAAGAATTAACTGGTGATTTTTTAAAAATAGACTCTATTTTTAATTCTATTACTGCTGTAAAGCTTGAGACTAATGAAAATAATCTAATTAAACATTGCCAAAAAGTACTGCTTTCTAATGATCGTATATATATATTAAATGATAAAAGCAATTTACTTGTTTTCTCCTTAGATGGAAAGTTTATACAGGAGATATCAAGAAAAGGACGTGGGCCAGGTGAATTTTTTGAACTAAGAGATTTTCAGGTTGATAAAAATGATAATATTTATCTTTTAGACTATGGTAAAATATTAATGTTTTCAAAAGGGGGTAATTTGCTAGATAGTTTTAGTTTTAGAAAATTTTGCGCTAAAAGTCATTGTAATCCATTGGAATTTGCTTTGACTGATAAATTTGGAGAATTTTATCTTTGGGGAGGAAGCTTTGGGATAAAGTCGAATAGAAATAAAGATTGTTACGCATTATATAAAGTTGATAAAAGTAGCGATATTATAGAACGGTACTTTCCTTTAAAACATTTAATTGTTGGGAATTGTAACCGATTTAGGTCTTTTGATGATTTAATAAATGTTGAGCCTGTTTTTGGTAATGATACGATATATGCCATAAGGGATAATAAATTTGAGGCAAGGTATGCTATAAATTGTGGTGATAGAAGTTTAAAAGAAAAAGTACCAGAAAACCTTAGTACTTTAAGTAAATTCAAATCAAAAGTAAGTGAAAACTACTTTATTGATTTTAGAAATTTTATTGAAACAAAAGGATGGTGTCATTTTAAATTTTCTTTCAAGAAGCAGGTTTACAATGCGTATTATTGTAAAAGTAGCAATAAAACTTTTGTATCGAGATCATATCCTAGAGTACCTAATCGATTTACTCCTCATTTTATGCACACAAATTATGGTGATAAAATGGTTGCAATTGCAAATGCTTATCAGATTGTGAAAGAAATAGAACGATTATTGGAAAATAAATCTGAATTATCTGATGATGAACTACGATTGATTTCTACATTATCAGATATTAAGGCTACAGATAATCCAGTGCTTTTAATTTGTGAGATGAAAGAAGTGAGTTAATAATAATATTTCAATTATGAAGGTAAATAAATTGATATTGTTTTATTCAGTTTTTCTTTTTTCATGTACTCAATTATCTCAAACTGAAAAAGATCTAAGAGCAGTAGTAAATACTTCTCTTAGTTTAGAAAATCTTGATACGGTTATGCATAAAGGAGCAGAAATATCTTTAATAAAGCTTAAAAAGATGCATAATTATTTATCTGTAATTCATCTGCAGAATGGTTGTCAATCTTGCTATCCTAAATTTTTAGAGTGGCATATAAAAATAGATTCGCTGATTGTAAATAATGACTATGCTTTGTTGTTTATAATAGAAGGAGAGGATTATTCTAATTTTTTAGCAGAAGTTCATAAGATTCAGCATGTGGAAGATAAATTTTATGTGGTTATGGATCGAGATGGCAAATTTTTAGAACAAAATAAAAATATTCCCTTATGGATTATAAATAACTCTGTTTTAATAAATTCTGATAATAAAATAAAAATGGTTGGAGAGCCTTGGGTTAATAAAAATATGACGAAGTTATTTTATAGCATAGTAAGAAATGAAAAATAGCAAAATAAGGAAACAACTTATTTTACTTATGATGGCATTAATGTGAAAAATATTTTTATTCCAGATAAATCTGATTCAGAAGAAACTTTAAAGTATTTAAATGCAGTAGGTAAATAGTAATGATAAAATTTCTTATACATCGCCCCATAGCCGTAATTATGACCTTTATTGCCATCCTCCTATTGGGAGCAGTGGCAGCCGGTCTCTTACCCATTTCACTGATGCCTGATGTAGATATCCCGGAGATTACTGTACAGGTAGAGCGGCCAGGAGTCTCAGTTCGTGAATTGGAGAACACCATTGTGCGCCCCATGCGTCAGAGTCTCATGCAGGTGGCCCATCTGGATGATATCACCAGTGAATCCCGCGAAGGGTATGCACTCATCCGCTTACGTTTCAAATATGGAAGTGATATCAATTATGCCTTTATTGATGTGAATGAAAAGGTGGATGGCGTGATGCGTTACATGCCCCGCGAAGTGGACCGGCCCGCCATTATCAAAGCCAGTGCCACCGATTTGCCGGTCTTTTACATCAATGTGCAGAATAAAGAAACGGTGGATGAAACGGCCCGCTTTATGGAGCTGTGTGAGTTTACTGATGCCGTGATCAAGAAACGTCTGGAACAGTTACCACAGGTAGCGATGGTTGACATGACCGGTCAGCTGTGGCCCGAATTGTACATTTTGCCAGATGCCGGGCGAATGAAATCGCTGGGCATTAAAAACGGGCAGATTGAGAACATGCTCAAGGAGAACAATGTGACCCTGGGATCGCTACAGGTGATTGACGGCCAGTATCAGTACAATATTCGTTTTTCAAATGCCTTAAGAGGTGTGGAGGATGTGCGGGAATTGTATTTGAAATCTAATGGACGTATTCTGCAGTTGAAAGATATTTCTGAAGTGGGCTTGCGGCCACGTACCCGTGAAGGGCTGTTTATGCAAGGATCGCGCGACGCCTTGTCGTTGGCCGTGATCAAGCAAAGTGATGCCCGCATGGAAGATCTAAAAGAAGAGGTGGATAAGTTGCTGGAGGTCTTCAATCGTGATTTCAAAGAGGTAGAGTTGTCTTTAACCCGTGATCAGACGAGTATATTGAATTTTGCCATTCAAAACCTGAAACAAAGTCTGCTCTTAGGTGGATTATTAGCCTTTTTCCTGATGTTTCTCTTTTTGAAAGATACCCGTTCGCCCTGGCTGATTGGCTTTAGTATTCCAGTGTCATTGGTCATTAGTTTCTTGTTTTTTCATGTGATGCACCTTTCACTCAACATCATATCCTTATCAGGTTTAATTTTAGGCGTAGGTATGATGATTGATAATTCTATCATTGTGATTGATAATATCACGCAACGGATGGAACGCGGTGAATCGCTGGCACAATCCTGTATTCAGGGGACAAATGAAGTTATTCGCCCCTTGATATCTTCGGTGTTAACGACATGTGCGGTGTTCTTGCCCTTGATTTTTATCAGCGGCATCTCCGGTGCTTTGTTTTACGATCAGGCCGTCGCTGTGGCCATTGGGTTGTTTGTTTCTTTACTGGTATCAGTTACATTGTTACCTACCCTGTACCGCTTGTTTTGGTTACGAGCAGAGCGAAAAGGGAAACAGCGCCAGAATAGGGTAGCGCGTTGGATGGTGAAACGACAGCTCTTTCAGGCCGAAGATGTGTATGAGAAAGGTTGGCATTGGGTATTTGCTCAGCGGCGTTGGATGATGCCGGTATTTCTGGTGTTGATTGTGGCGGGTGGCGTAATGGCCTGGCAGATGAAGAAAGAGCGTTTCCCGGTGTTTGAGCAACAAGAACTGGTGGTGCAGATTGATTGGAATGAGCGCATTCATCTGGCTGAAAATAGAAATCGGGTGGATCAAATTATTCACCAGGTGGAAGAACAGACGCTATCGGTGAATGCCTTTGTGGGCAGTCAGCAATATGTGTTGCATAAGGGAATGGATTTGTCCCCCACTGAAGCGGTACTTTTTATCAGTTTGAAGCAAGATTATACCACGAACGAACTGGAGGATGCTATCCGTCAACAACTGACAGCTACTTATCCCGAAGCTAAAGTGGCCTTCCGTTTTCCGGAAACAATTTTTGACCGCTTGTTCGCCGATCGTGAAGCCCCTTTTGTGGCGAAGGTGAGTAGTCAAAAAGTGAAAGGAGTGCCTGAGGTGAAGGAGATGGATAAGGTGCTGGATGTGCTGGAACAACATTTTCCGGATTATGAAATTGAACCCTTCGCGCGTAATCAGTATCTGGAAGTGCGCGTTCAACCGGAGCAATTAGCCTTGTACGATGTCGATCAGAAAAACCTGTTCGCCCGTCTTAAAGCGGCTTTGAATGAATACCAAATTGGTGTTTTGCGATCGCGTACTTTATATGTACCCATTGTTTTGAGCGATAAGGTAAGGACGATCAATACCATTTTACGCGACTTGAAAATTGATAACAGGAAGGGTAAAGAGATATCTGTAAATCAATTGGTACAACTGGTGCGTAAGAATAATTACAAAATCTTGCACGGTGGGAAAGATGGCGAATATGTGCCCTTACCCTTTTTTAAGGTGGATGCCTTATCACCGCATTACCTGGCCAATCAGGTCAGAAACCTGATGCAGGATCGGTTTGATTTGAATATCTCCTTTTCAGGGAAGCTTTTTTCATCTCGTCAATTGTTACGAGAATTACTGATAGTGATGATCATTGCCCTGGCACTACTGTACTTTATCCTGGCTGCCCAGTTTGAAAGCCTGACCCAACCGCTGATAGTACTTTTGGAGGTGCCCATGGATATTGCCGGTGCTTTAGGTTTGTTATGGCTCTTTGGAGGGACCATTAACCTGATGGCCATGATTGGAATTATAGTGATGAGCGGTATCATCATCAATGACTCTATCCTAAAGATTGATACCATTAATCAATTACGCCGCCAGGGCATGGGACTCAAGGAAGCTATTGAAACAGGTGGTCGCCGTCGTCTCAAACCTATTTTAATGACCAGTTTAACCACCATATTGGCGCTGGTGCCCTTTTTATTTGCGCATGATATGGGCAGTGAATTGCAGCAGCCATTGGCCTTAACGGTTATTGGTGGCATGACGCTGGGCACATTGGTAAGTCTTTATTTTATTCCCTTGTGTTATTATTATTTATATCGTAATCGATAGGTATTTTGAAGTCAGACCTTAAGGTTTTGAAAACCTTAAGGTCTGAAGATAATACCAATTGTATTCCCAAATGATTGATAAATCATTTTGCATATTATAAAGATTAGTGCCGATACAAAAGCACAGATTGATTTTTTATCAATCGTTTTAGTTTGTAATCGGTATAATACTGACAATCACCCATTAGATTTTGCATTAAAACGGTTAATTAAATGAAACGTATCTTCTTCCTTTTTTTAGTTTTTACCTTTTTTACGGCCCTTTCAGCTCAGCAGAAAATGAACCTGACCTTGCAGGATGCATTGAGGTTATCACAGACCCAATCATTGCAATCGTTTTTAGTGAAACATACCTATCAGGCTGAATATTGGATGTACAAAAGTTTTCAGGCCAATTATCTGCCGGAATTGTCGTTTAATTCCAACTTGGTATCCTATGCTAATGCTAATCAATTACGTTATAATTCATCCACTCAAACCGATGAATTTGTGCGCACAGAGAGCCTCCATTCTGATGCATCGCTTTCGGTTAAACAGAATGTTGGAATCACAGGAGGTACATTTTTCATGGAGTCCAGTTTGAATCGCAATCAAAATTTTGGATCTGCCCCTTATACGCAGCTCTCCTCACGGCCATTCCGGATTGGTTATCAGCAGGAATTATTCGGTTATAACCGGTTTAAATGGGAGCGACAGCTGGAACCTCAAAAATATGAAAAGGCCATGCGGCAATATTTGCATGATGTGGAACAAACCAATCAACTAGCATGTACTCATTTCTTTAATTTGGCCATTGCCGGCGTGAACCGTGAAATGGCAGTATTCAATTATCACCACACGGATACATTGGTACAGGTAGCGCGTAAGCGGTTTCAGATTGGAACGATTCAAAAAGATGAATTACTGCAACTGGAATTAAGTTTGAATAATAAATCCATTGAATTGGAAGAGGCCCACATGAATTTTCGGAAGCAAAACGAAGCATTTGTTACCTTTTTACGCTTACCGGCAGAGACAGATGTTCAGATTCTCTTACCTGATATAATGGATTTAAAAGTACCAGAACGAAAAGCCTTGGATCTGGCCAGGGAGCGCAACGCGGCGATGCTGGAACATCAGATTCAGTTGGTTCAGGATCAGGCTAAGGTCGCTGAAACAAAAGCTAAAAATCGCTTTCAGGCCAATCTGAATATATCTTATGGTATCAACAAAGCAGATGGTTTTTACGATTATGAAAATGATGTGCCGGTGAATGGTGAAATAGGGAATGTATATAGGCCTGATTTTGATCAATACCAGGAATTGGGCGTTAAGGTGGGTATTCCTATTTTAGACTGGGGGCGCCGAAAAGGGCAATATCAATTGGCCAAATCCCGACAGACCATTAATCGTATTGCGGTAGAGCAGGCCACGGTTAAATTTGAACAGGATGTGATTACTAAAGTATTGGAATTTAATTTGCAGTTCAATAAGGTGCAGTCAGCTGCTAAATCTGATTCCTTAGCTAAAAATAGTTATGAGTTGACATCCACCCGTTTCCGAAAAGGTAGTGTGGATGTATTAAAACTGACCTCTTCTCAAAATGCAAAAGACCAAGCCCGGTTGCAATACATTCAGTCCCTTTATCAGTATTGGGCAGATTTTTACGCGGT
>JAEINY010000256.1 GCA_016342595.1 Marinilabiliaceae bacterium | reverse complement strand
AAAGGGATGGTGACCGATGATAAAGGCGAACCCTTGCCTGGTGTTAATGTATTTGATAAACAGCAACCTTCAAATGGTGTTATCACGGGTATTGATGGCAACTATACCATTCAGGTGAGCTCGTCCGATGCGGTATTAACCTATTCTTTTATTGGTTTTGAAACACAGGAAGTACAGGTAGCCGGTCGTTCCAAAATTGATATCACATTAGTTGAGGAGATGACTGGCCTTGATGAAGTGGTTGTTGTGGGGTATGGTACTAAAAAGAAAGTAAATCTGACCGGGGCAGTGGCCTCTGTTGATAATAAGATGTTGGAGAATCGTCCTTCAGAAAATATTCTGAAATCACTACAAGGCGTTGTTCCGGGGGTTACAATTATTTCCCGTCCCGGAAGTACATCTATTAATATTCGTGGACGTGGGAACTTAGGTGAGTCTTCGCCACTATATATTGTGGATGGAATTGAAGTAAGTTCTGATTTCTTTAGCAATCTGGATCCTAACTCTATTGATAATTTGACCTTTCTAAAGGATGCTTCATCAGCAGCAATTTATGGTGCAAAAGCAGCTTATGGGGTTGTTTTAGTAACCACTAAAGGTGGACAGAGAGATATCTTGAAGGTGGATTACAACGGTTCATTCGGAATGCAAACACCGACTTATATTCCTGAAGTATTGGACTCGTGGAAATATGCGGATATGTATCGCATATCTGAATTGAATTCAGGTATCCAAGCCGATGGATTGCGCTTTAGTGAAGAAGATGTGCAAAACTATAAGAATGGATCTGATGCGGATCTGTATCCCAATACGAACTGGTTCGACGAGGTGCTCAGAGATCAGGCCTTGTTTACCAAGCACAGTTTGCAATTTTCAGGTGGGAGCGAAAAGGTACAGTACAATTTTGGCTTAGGTTATCTGAAAGATGAAACCTTAACGCCAGGTGAAGGCACTGATCGTTATAATTTTTCTGCTAAAACAAAGGCAGATTTGAAAAGCTGGTTATCGGTAACGGCCAATATGAATTTTATTTATAAAAAATACGACCGTGAAAAAGGACCTGCCAGTTTAACCGAATTCCTACGTGTGCCACCTACTCAAGTGGTACGCCATACGAATGGAGAGTGGGGTTCGGTGCGGAATGGGCGACAAGCCACTGCCGCAGAAATCAACTACAATCCCTTGCGTACGTTAGAAGAGAAAGGACGTAAGAGTCAAGATACACGACATCTGATGGGGTCAATTTCAGCAGTATTAAAGCCTTTTAAAGGACTCGAATTTACTAATCAGTTGGGATATCGTTATTGGGATCAACGCAAATTTGAGTTCCAAAATAAAAAGGATGGGGTTCCCAGTTATTTGAATCCTTCTACGGGCATCATTCCGGGTACTGCCTCTGAGGTAAATCAGATGGATCAGGATTGGCGCTATTCTGAAAAGTTGATTTATGATGGCTGGATCAATTACAGTAAAACCTTCAATGACGTACACAATTTTGACGCCATGGTAGGGATGCATGCCGATTCCTATATTTCTAAGGTTATAAGGGTAGGCCGGAAAAACTTTGCCAGTAATGACATGAACGCTTTATCTGGTGGTTCCACTGATCCCGAAGATCAACTTGTAACTAATGAGGTTGATCCTGATGATTATAGGCCTTTGGGGTATGACTATCAGGAAGAGAGTACACAATCTTATTTTGGAAGAGTCACTTATAATTACAACCAGAAATATTTGTTTGAAGCCAACTTAAGAGCGGATGCGTCTTCGCGATTCGCGAAAGATGGGCGATGGGGGTACTTTCCGTCTTTCTCGGGAGGCTGGCGTGTTAGCGAAGAGCAATTCATGACAAATATGGATTGGTTGGATAACTTAAAGCTTCGAGCTTCATGGGGTAAGAATGGAAATATCAATAACATTGGACTGTATGATACCTATTCGACCTATGCCGCTGGTGGAACTTCCTATTTAGGTGGACAAGTCGTTTCTATCTTGAATGAAGACCGCATCGCTAATCCCGATTTAACATGGGAGACCACCACCACCACTGATATCGGGCTTGATTTGATGATTAAGAATGGATTATTTGGCTTGACCTTTGATTATTACAACCGATTGACGGATGATATATTGATTAGAGCCAATGATGTAGCCATTGAGACAGGGATCAGCAGTTCAAGTATTCCAGCCCGTAACGTGGGACAGGTCCGAAACAGCGGAATCGAATTGGCTTTAACACACCAGCAGCATTTGGGTGATTTCTCCTACTTTGTGGGTTTTAATATGGCCAATAATATTAATGAAGTCATTGATTTAGGTGATAAAGTGACACAATTACCTCCCAAAGATTATTGGATTTATCAGGTTGGAGAGTCTATAGGTAGCTTTTATATGTTTGAAGCCGATGGTTTGTATTCAACTCAGGATATTGAAGCAGGTAATGTAATTCCCTATGGTACTCAGGTTCCTGAAGCCGGGATGGTCAAATTTGTGGATCAGAACAATGACAAGGTCATCGATGATAAAGACCGCACCATTGTTGGGCAGGATGTACCGGATTTTACCTATGGTATTAATATCAATCTGAATTATAAAAATTGGTCACTATCTGCTATTGGACAGGGTGTAACCGGTGTAAAGGTGTACATGGATAATGAAGCGTCACAGGCCTTCTTTAATAGTGCCGTACCGCGTGAATGGCAACTGGATCATTGGACCGAGAGTAATCAAAATGCCAACTATCCAAAATTATTCAAAGAAACAGATGCACGGTATGCTTACAATAGTATTACATCATCTTACTGGTTGTTCAATGGTGATTATTTCCGCATGAAGAATATCACCTTAAGCTATAATCTACCGAAGCATATAACACAAAAAGCAGGTCTTGAGAAAGTGAGATTGTATGTATCTGGTGATAACATGTTCACCATTCGAGGTGATAAACGGATGAAAGATTTCGATCCGGAGCGCTCATCTGGTCGGGGTGCTCAAATCGGTCTGAAAACATATACAGCCGGTGTTTCACTTACTTTTTAGAGATATTGATGGACTTTAAAAAATAATCATATGAATTACAATATAATTAAATCAATCTTTTTGGGATGCATATCCATTTTAGCGATGGTTGCATGCTCTGATGATTTTATGGAGAAGGTACCGCAAGGTTCGCTGGATCCTTCTAAAATAGATGCTTCTAAAGTAGAGGAACTGCGCAATGCCATGTATGCGGAGATTCCCGGATCAGAGAATGTGTTTATCGATGGCTATGCCGATAATGCCTACTCCCGTAACTGGTGGGACAGTAATGGCGCCCTGATTCAAACGAATACGGTTTCCGGATCCGAAAACTTTGGTTACGGTGAGTGGGAACATTATGGCGATCGTGGTAATAATTTTGCATCCATTCGCGTGTGTAATATCCTTATCGGTAAGATTGATGAGTTCAGCGGCATGGAAGAGGGTATTCGGAAGCAGTATCAGGCGGAAGCACGTGTTATGCGCGCCTGGCACTATTATTATTTAACCCTGTTCTATGGTGATGTAGCCATGGTGGATTCGGTTCACAACAGTTTCGATGCTGGCTTGCCGCGTGACCCGGCGGCTGAAGTACGTCAGTGGATTTTAACAGAATTGGATGAAGCAGCACAGATATTACCCGAAGAGAATGATCCAAGTCGTTTTAACAAATACATGGCTTATGCTTTCAAGGCGCGTGCAGCTTATTACTTTGGTGAATATGCAGTCGCAGAGGCTGCAGCACGGAAGGTGATTGATGAAGGCGGGTACAGTTTGTTTGAATCCAATGAGTTGAATGATCAGAATCAGAAAGATCTGGATTATTTCAAGCGTTTGGTTGATTTTGAGGCGCTGGGTGTGGATGAAGATCAATTTTTGAAAGGCATCTTTAATTACCGTAATGTCTGGAATGTGGATGGTAACTCTGAGGTGATTATTGCCAAGGAGTATTTAGCCTCTGAAGATTATGGTGATTTTAACCGTATCACCTCATTTTTATCACCGAACTTATCCAGTAAACAAGCCTGGGCCACGGTAGCTCCTATCCAGGATTTGGTGGATGACTATTGGTTGGCTGATGGCTTATCAAAACCAAATTTACAGGATATCCCAACCCGGATTACGAACTACAAAACCTTGATGGAGGAAATCGCTGTGATTCAGGCTGGACCTGATGGTGATGCCAATACATCTGATGATAATCTGACATTCAGTCAAGCTGTCCAAGTGATCATTGATGACTTACCTCAGAAACCATACATGCAGCAGTACCTGAATCGCGACAGCCGTTTGTATGCATCCATTGTATTTCCATTTGCAGCAGCCAATACTTTTGTGGATGATTTGTATTTTGAATATGTCCATAGCATCAATAACTATGGGCAAAGTGGTTTTGTGTTTGGTAAGATGAGTGGTGGTGATGATGTGGCATCTGTTTGGGGCGATGCCTATTACATGAGTGGAGCTGATTTTCCGGTGATGCGACTGGCTGAAATGTTGCTGATTTACGCTGAGGCGCGTACGCAAACAACGGGTTATGACGGAACAGTTACCACTGAGCTCAATAAACTACGTCATCGCTGTGGTATGCCTGATGTTCCTGCAGGGCTTTCCAAAGAAGAGGCCATTAACTTTATCCGTCGTGAACGCCGTATTGAGTTGGCTGGTGAAGGCTTACGCTATTTTGATATTCGTTTATATGAAGATCCTCAACGCAATGGTGGCGTGAAAGGTGAGCAGGCTGCCAGTGTAGTGATGCAAGGCCAGACTTATGATCCGGTTGGGAATATGAGTGCCCTGAAAGTATGGGACGATCGCTTGATGTTGATGCCCATACCAACTTCCTCACGGGATAAAAATCCGCTTCTGGATCAGAACGAGGGTTATTAATAATAGAAAGTGCCCCGCCCGGGGCATTTTTTTTACTAAATAAGATAGGATGATGATTAAAAAAGCTGTGACTTCAATGCTCTGTATTGGATTAATACTGATTGTATGTATCCCTATAAAAGCACAATATAATGAGATTTTAGCCCCCACACCTCCCATGGGATGGATCAGCTGGAACCTGTTTGAAGGGAACATTAGCGAATCCATTGTCATGGAGTTGGCGGATGCCATGGAGGCCAACGGATTAAAAGAGGTCGGCTATGAATACATTATTCTGGATGACCTCTGGCATGGGGGGCGAGATGAAAATGGCAAAATATTGTCGGATCCGGTGAAATTCCCCAATGGGATGAAGGTGGTCGCTGACTATGTCCATAGTAAAGGATTAAAGTTTGGTATCTATACGGATATTGCCGAATATACTTGTGCAGGGATGGTAGGGAGTTTGAATTATGAAGAGTCAGATGCGCAAACCTTTGCCGAATGGGGGGTTGATTACATCAAATGTGATTACTGCCATGCACCGGAAGATCTGTGGACAGCGGTTGATCGTTATGGAAAGTTCATCAAAGCAGTGCGTGCAACCGGGCGTCCTATGGTATTTGCCATTTGTGAATGGGGTCAACGGTCGCCTTGGTTATGGGGTTCAAAAGTTGATGGGCAATTGTGGCGTACCACTTGGGATTTACGTGATACCTGGGAGCACGGACAATATAACAATGGCCACAATGGTATCATGGAGGCATTAGATCGTCAGGTGGGGCTGGAAAAGTACGCCGGACCGGGTCGCTGGAATGATCCGGATATGCTGGTCATCGGTTTGAATGGAACAGGTGCTTCTTCGTCAGCCAATGGAGCAAGTGGATGCTCTGTGGTTGAATATGAGGCTCAATTTGGCTTGTGGGCATTATTGTCTGCACCATTATTAATGACATGCGACATTCGTGATATGAGTGTTGATACCAAACGAATTTTAACTAATCCGGAGCTCATTGCTGTGAATCAGGATAAGTTGGGTAAACAAGCCAGTCGGATTAATAAAAATAACTCAGAAGAAATCTGGGCCAAACCATTAGCAGATGGCTCATGGGCTGTTGGATTCTTGAATCGGGATAATAATGAGGTGAAGAACATCACTTTAAACAGCTCGGAGTTGGGATTAAAAGGAAAATTAAAAGTAAGAGATTTGTGGTTGCATCAGGACTTAGAGGTCAAACAAGCTGAACAGCTCACCTTATCAGTAAAACCTCATGAATGTCGTGTACTTAAAATAGAATTAGAGCGGTAAATCATTCTCTAATGAGTAGGGTACAATAACTTTTTGCTTTTTAATATTATCTTTTTTGGGAATGTAATAAAACAAAATGTAAAACAATGCAAATGAAAGGTTGGAAGTGCTATATTTGTATGAAGTGAAATTATATGAAGCTTATAGATGTATTTGCAATTTGAAGCAGAAATACATTGAAGTGGATAACATGCATTAGCTGACACAGACAATAATTAGATCAGATATTTTATTAAAAATAAATTCAAAGATATGGCATCCGATAGAAGATCCTTTTTAAAGAAAATGGCCATAGGCACTGGCGTAGCAGCCACTGCTCCCTTGATGGGCTGTGCCGATAAAAAAGAAAAGAGCCAAAAGGCTTTCATCAAAGAATCAGCTGAACGCGTTCCTCAAATGCACTTTAACATGTGTGGCTATGCAGCTCCCAAGCTGGATACAGTACGAGTGGGGTTCGTGGGTATCGGCGACCGGGGTATCGGCGCTGTGGAACGCATGACTTATATCGATGGGGTGGAGATTGCGGCTATTTGCGATACCCGACAGGCAGCTTTGGATGGTGCGCAGGCTAAATTAGTGAAAGCTGGTCTGCCAAAAGCTAAAGAGTTTACAGGTAGTGATACAGCCTTTAAAGAGATGTGCGAGAGTAATCTGGTCGATCTGGTGTACATTGCGACGCCCTGGGAATGGCACGTACCTGTGGCCATTGCCGCGATGAAAGGAGACAATCACGCCGCAGTTGAGGTATCTACCGCCAAAACCATGGATGAGTGTTGGGAGATAGTAGAGGTATCAGAGCAGACCAAAAAACACTGTGTCATCCTGGAAAACTGTTGTTACGACTTCTTTGAGATGTTGACCCTCAACATGACGCGTCAAGGTGTATTTGGTGATCTGGTACATGGTGAAGGAGCTTATATTCACGACCTGGATTACTGGCACTTTAACAAACCAAAAGATGACAAACCAGGAGGTGATGGTGCGTATGACAAGTTGTGGCGCTTGCACGAAAATACCCGTAAGGCGAATGTGTATCCAACACACGGTTTAGGCCCCATTTGTCAGGCCATGGATATCAACCGCGGTGACCGCCTGGATTACCTGACGGCCATGATATCGGATGATTTTACCTTGGCCAATCGCATCAAAGAACTGGCGCCTGACCGTCCCGATTTACAACAGTTTGTGGGTAAGGAAATGCGCGGTAACATGGACATGCAGATGATCCGTACCATGAAAGGACGGACCATTATGATTCAGCACGACATTAGTTCGCCACGGCCTTATTCGCGTATTCACATGCTGAGTGGAACCAAATGTTTTGCCCAGAAATGGCCCTTGCAGCACATCGCTTTTGGACACAATGTGGCGGATGAGGCCAAAATGAAAGAATTGTGGGATAAATACACCCCGGAGATAGTACGTCGTGTGGGCGATATGGCCAAACAAGTTGGTGGCCATGGTGGCATGGATTTCATCATGGACTGGCGTTTGATCGACTGCCTTCGCAATGGCTTACCCATGGATATGGATGTATATGACGCCGCAGCCTGGAGTTGCATCACGCCATTGAGTGAATGGTCCATCGCCAATGGCTCCAAACCCATTAACATCCCTGACTTTACGCGCGGTGCCTGGAAAAATAACAAGCCGGTTGATTTAACACTGGCAGGAGGCGGTAATACAGTGGTGCGCAACCTGAAGAAAGCTGATGCTAAAGGGCAGTTGAGTGTGCATTAGAAGAAAATAATAGTGATTAAGACAGATTAGGTTTAATACCAATTGTATAACAAAATGATTGATAAAGCATTTTGCTTATTACAAT
>JAEINY010000255.1 GCA_016342595.1 Marinilabiliaceae bacterium | reverse complement strand
CACCTTACTTTCAAGTCGCCATCCAATATCCTCGGTCAGATGCCAATGAAATACATTGATTTTAAATTGTGATAACAAGGCAATCTGCTTTTTCAATTCATCAACAGGAATAAAGCCACGTCCCACATCGTGCATGAACCCACGAATCCGGAAGGCTGGCCAATCGATGATCTCACAGTTTTGCACCACTAGCTGGTCCTTATCGTGTACCATCAATTGCCGTAAGGTCTGAAATGCCCAGTACACACCTTGTTCAGTGATGGCTTCAATGTGGATGTAATGATCATTAATTCTCAAACGGTAGGCTTCATGTTGATTTACCCGGGCCTCTTCGATTTGATCCACCATTGTAATCTCTAGTTTTGTGGATGCCAGTTCTTGTGCCACAATACCTAAATCTGATAAGCAATGATGAATGTACTCCTGATTCTCCGCTTTTGATATTTCTACCCCACTGCAAGCCGTTGTTTCCGCGTACCACTTAACCTGCTGAGGTTTGGGCAGTAATACAGGATAGTTAGATTGCGCCACACTATACAAGGAAGAACATAAAAAAAAGAAAACAACCAGTTTAAGTCGAAGAACTGCCATTTTAGTTTTGCGATTTTAATATTTCACTCACTTCTACTTTTTGAAAATACAATTCCTTAGTTCCTTCGTACAATATTCCAATTGTTTCGTTATCGACCATACTCAAACATGAATAACCAAATCCTCCGGTCTCATTTAATTCCAACTCATATGGCCAGGTCATTCCATCATCGAGGCTTGCCTTAATAGTCATATTAGTTCGTTTATGTTTGTTGTTTGGATTAGAGAAGAAAATAACATGTTTTGTTTCTCCCATTATTTGCAGGGGTGCACTGATTAAGCTGGCCATGCAATTTGACTCTTGTAAAGAAGAATTAGAAGTAACATGTCGTTCCCACGATTGTCCTAAATCTTTGGTAATAGATACCGCACGGCCATTAGTTTCTGTTTTATCTTTTCGGTTACGATCATCACGCATATTCAACATTAATGAACCATCTGATAATATAGCAACCTGGGCCTCAGTTGTATTAGATTTGGCACCCGTTCCGATTTTCCAGGTTTTTCCCTGATCTTTACTATAGACAATTGTAGAATGACAAGTGTAAGGTCCCCCATCCAAAGCTTTCTCACCAATATCTGCCTTAAATTGAGCTGGAAAAACCAAGGTTCCATCCTCTAAAGTAATACCCCTTCCCGGGCCTTGAAGCAACAACTGCCAGGCCGGATCTTTAATTTGTTCTGTTATATTCATGGTTTCCGACCAGGTAAGTCCGTCATCGGTACTTTTAGCTACTAAAAACTGTCCGGTTTCTCCGGGTTTTATGCCAGGATCAGAATCCCACCAAGCCATTTTTTTCGGTTCTGAACCATGCAGCCACAAAGCGGCCACCCAAATGGTATTCGTATGGTAATCGTACAGTACACAGGGATCCCCTACACCATTCAGCTGCTGCGATAATCCACCCCATTCACCCTGATCCATAATCACTTTCATGGGCTCCCAAGTCTGACCACCATTGGTACTACGGCTCATGCCCACATCAATATCTTCCTGTAAGTCTTTGCTATTATTATAGCGATTATCGTAAACAGCAATTAAAGTTCCCGCGTTGGTAGTTATCATTCCAGGTATGCGATAGGTGTCGCAATTATCCTGATTGGCAGCACGTACCACATTACCTATACGCCATTCACATTCGTCATCCTCAAAGGATTGTTGATACATTTGTCCATCACCATAAGTACACTCCACCCGTTCTAATGCCACTCTACGAGAAATATCAATAGTGTTCTTAACATTTAACGATATGCTAAAACTATTCATTCCTGTATCCAATACTTTCGATCCTATTATAGTTGTGCTCTGATGTTCAACAATGGAGGATCCGAATACCTTTTCCTCTTCATTATCAAGGTAAGTAATTTCTATTTCTTCCAAATCATTAATTAGAGATTGTTGCGTAAAATACAACTTAACTGACTTTAGAGATTTTCCCGTATTTTCTTCATTAACAATCAATTTAAGTATCCTGTTTTCATTCTTTTCCACTAAAACGGGAACATTTAAAGCTGTAACCTTCATCATTGCCCCACTCAATGACGATGACTGTTGATTGGTCTTTGAAACACATGCACCAAAAACAAATTGTAGTACAAGAGGAATAAAAAATAATGCTCGCATAATATTAATGTAAAATTAAAAAATTAGTCATCCGACCGTAGCAAGGCAGGCCGAATGACTAATTAAAGTGTGAATATTTTTATTTATTCTCCGTACCCAATTGTTTGCTCCAACAATGGATTACGTCCGATCATACTTAATGAAATCGGTAGTACAAGTTTATATTCATCGCCAGTAGTAAGATAATCATTATTATTTAGAACATAACTATCTCCAGCTCGTCTTAAATCCCACCAACGTTTACCTTCTCCAATAAACTCAAGTAAACGTTCATCTAGTATCTTCTGAATATTAGCCGCTTGCGTACCATTAACATATTTATGATCTGCTTCATCATAATCATCTCCGTAAGCACGCTCAATAATTTCATTGATTTCACCAGAAGGATCTTCACCTAAAAGGTTCTTAGCTTCAGCTAGCATTAATAAAGCATCAGCATAACGATACAATGGCACATCACTTACATATTTGCGTGAACCTCCATCAAGAGTTCCCATAAATTTGTTAAGCATAGACGTTAAATAAGTTGGATCATCAGCCACATAGATTGGATCGGCAGGTACTTCTGAATACATCATAATTAAAGTTACATCTCTTCTAGTATCCTGCGGATCATTTAGTGCTAATAAAATCTTCTCATTAATACCATACCTACTTGCAGCATTGGTACTCTCAAGATAGGTAATTACCGAATCTTTATTTTGATCATATTTACCAATTATCTCGGTTGTTCGAGCCGTTATTAATGAGTAAAAGTTACTTGCTTCATCAATTTCATAGTTCAAAGCAAAAATGAACTCCTTATTGTCTTTATTGGAAAACTTAAACACATCGGCATAATTATCTAACAATTCAGCATTTGTAATACTCTCCAAGGCTGTTTTCGCTGTTGTATAATCCGAGTTACCACCGCCCATATGCGTACCAGACCAAATGAAGACTTCACCCTTTAAAACCTGTGTGGCACTTTTTGACCAAAAAATACGTCTATTGTCTAAATAAGAATCATCAGTACTAAAAACATCTAAGGAAGCATGCAAATCTTTTTTTACCTGCTCCATTACAGCCGCTTCAGAATCACGAGCTTTCGCCAACTCATCAAGGCTTAACTCCGTTTGAGGTTCTGTGGTGATTGGTACTCCACCCCACGACTTAAGCATGGTAAAATAAATATAAGCCCGTAAACCATATGCTTCACCTAACATGTGTTGTTTTCTGCTATTATCAACAAAATCAACATTTGGGGCATTGGCTATAAAGTCATTTAATTTATGAATTAAAGAATAAAAATTAGCCCAATTGTTCCAAGGTACATTCTGCTCATCAATTGTTTGCTCAATAATCCACTCATTAGATGGCGATTCGAATGTTTTACCACCCCACATATCACTACGTAGTTCACCCATTTGCCAAAAGGTTTGATTATACCCTCTAAAAGCAGCATATAATCCTGAGTGGGCAGCATTTACCGCCTCTTCACTATCCCAAAAACCGTTGTAGGTCAAACTACTGGTTGGTTTCAATTCCAATTTGCTCTCGCATCCAATAAAACCAAGGACAAATATTAATATGATATATTTTATTTTTTTCATTTCAATAATATTTTAAGATTATTAGAATGTTACTTCTACACCAAATGTATAAATCCTCGGCATTGGATATGTACCATAGTCAACTCCTTTGTATTTCGCTTTCGGAGCCTCTGGCATCCAACCAGAATATTCGGTTAAATATGCCAGGTTGGATCCTGTAATATAGAGCCTTAAGTTAGATAGGTATTTAGAATTAAAAACTGGCTCGAATAATTTTGCTGAGAAATCATAACTCAAAGTAAGTTCACGAATAGCCAGATAATCCCCTTTTTCCCAATATAAAGAGTTACGATAATGGTTCTTTTGCGCATCCACAAAAGTGTAACGTGGGATATTGGTATTCTGATTATCTTCTGACCAAGAGTTTAAAACATCAGTTGTAGAGTTTAATGACCCTTGCGTTTGAGCATTTCCTTTAACGCGAGCCTCGCTACGAATCACATGCCCCATTGCAAAATCGGTTTTCAAGAATAGGTTAAACCCCTTGTAATAAAGGCTTGAAGTGAAACCACCCATAATATCAGGTGTTGTATGTCCAACAAAAACCCGATCATTGCTATCAATAATGTTATCGCCATTTAAATCTTTCCAACGGGCATCTCCCAAATAACGTGTTTTTCGATACTCAGCACCCGTAACAGGATGTGTACCACCTGATAAGCCCATATCAACACGATCTTTATCAGCATCTAATTGCGCCTGTGTGGTATAAATAAACTCTTGTTGGTAGGTCCATATCTCATCTGTTCCTATGCGCTTACCTTCTTGCAATCCACCAACCCACTCAACTTCGCCAGTAGCAGGATTATAAACCTGTGTACCGCCTTGTCTATTTAAATCGTTACCATTATCTGGTAATTCAACAACTGAATTTTTAACTGTATAGAAAGTAGCACCTAAGTTCCAACTTAAATCAGCTTTATTAATAACGTTAGCATTAATTTCTAATTCAAAACCCTGATTTCTTAAAATACCGTTATTGGATTTTATTGATGAGAAACCTGTCCATAATGGTAGGGTAATATTTGAAATTTTATCAATGACATCACGACTAAAATAATCGGCCAATACTGTTACTTTATTGTTAAAAAAACCAAGGTCTAAACCAACATCAAAAGTTGTTGATCGCTCCCATAATAAATCTAAGGTTGGTAAACTTGTGTTGGCAAAACCCGTTTGTCCGGCATAAATACCTTGCGAGCCATAACTACCAAAAACCTGGAAATTACCCAATGATTTAATGTTTCCATTTACACCATAACTTACACGTGGCTTAACTTTAGAAACGATAGGTGTAATACCAGAGTTCACAAAGAACTCTTCGTTATGTAAATTCCACCCTGCTGAGAGTCCCGGGAAGAAACCCCATTTTTCATTACCTAATTTAGAGCTACCATCTAATCTGTAGCTTAAGTTAACAAGGTACTTCTTTTTATAGTCGTATACCAATCGTCCAAAATTAGACACAATGGCATTCTCAGTGTAATAAGAATGAGGTTTACCATCAGCCTCACTACCTGCATTTAAAGTGGGAATTAAATCGGTAGGTGAGTTTTTAGTAGCTCCAGAAAACCAAAATTCATCATGTTTAAAGTATTCTCCCCCAATTAAGATATTCACATCATGGTTCTCAAAAAAGGTTTTACGGTAATCAAACATAGCCGTATACTGACTTTTTTGCTCTCTTTCATGAGCCACAGATGCCTCTCTGGATGTATTTAAACTACCTCCGTTCATATAAGCCTTCCAAAAAGATTCATCCGTTTTACCCACAGTAAAATAACTTCCCTTAGCAGTAAATTTTAATTCAGGTAAGATATTCCACTCCATCGTAACACCAGCCGTTAGGCGTTGCTCTAAGTTCGTCTTAATCGCTTTATCACGATAATACAAAGGATTACCAAATCCAATGTTAGTTCCTGGATTCAACTCCTCACTCAATGTTCCATCAGGGTTATTATTATAAATCCTGGATGTTGGTGGTTGACCTGCAGCTCTTCTAAAAACCCAATCATCTGGCAAATAAGCTTTACTATAATCTGAATTAGCATACAATATACTTGAACTAATTTTTACATTATCCTTCACTTTATATGAAGTATTCAATTTACCAGAGATGCGTTCAAATCCAGATCCAAATACAAGACCCGCATTATCCATATAGCCTAATCCAAGGGAATAGGTTCCTTTATCGTTTCCACCATCAAATGATAAATAATGATCTTTCACATTACTATCCTGAAAAAATAATTCATTCATTTGATTCTCCATAAAGAGAATGGTTTTCGTCTCATCCAACGGATCCAACATGGTTTGCCATCCTGGCTGATTCAATAGATGCCTGTTTTCATCCGACAGGAATTGAGTCGTAAATTTTGAGTCCGTCGCATTACCTCCGGTTGCAAATCCACTTGTAGTACCATGTAAAAACGCATTGTCAAAATTAGTTTTACCTGTTACACGGGTATAATCCTGTACAGCCAAACGATTCATTCGAATAAACTGCTCAGCATTCAGGTAATCATTTCCATCACGTCGCTTATTAATACCATGCTTATATTTATAAGTAATGGTTCCTTTACCTTTTTTACCAGATTTAGTCGTGATAAGAATTACACCATCTGCAGCCTTTGCACCATAAATAGCTGTTGCCGCAGCGTCCTTCAGTACTTCCATCGATTCAATATCCTCAGCATTTAATGCAAAGAACGACCCCTCAATTCCATCAATTAATACTAAAGGTGAACCAGAACCATCAAAGTTTGTACCACCTCTTAACACAATATTAGGCGTAGCACCAGGTTGCCCCGTATTATTTGTTACGCGCAACCCCGCAATACTACCTTGTAAGGCAGAAGCAACGTTAGCCACAGGCGCACTTTCGAGCAATTTTGTGTCTAGCTTTGAGACCGCAGTTGTCATTTGTGAACGTGTCTGTGTACCGTAACCCACTACTACTACTTCATCTAAGGACTCACTATCACTAACTAATGCTACATCAATTTTCAATTGATCACCCACCAAAAACTCCTGTGATTCCATTCCAATAAATGAAAACACGAGCGTTTGCTCGGGCGTTACCTCAATCTGATACTCTCCATCAATATTGGTGATAGTACCATTTGTTGTTCCTTTAATAACTACCGAAACACCTGGCAAGTACTCACCATTTTTCTCTTGCACCAATCCTGTCACCAGGTTTTGGGCCATCAAACCACTTCCTATAAGCCAAGGAAGCAGGAGGATTAGACTTATCCTTCTTTTAAATAGATTTTTTTTCATAGATTTCATTTATTTGATTTATGACTTACATAAAACAGTTCACCCTCACATTCGCTTTATGTCCTACATAAGACAGGTCAAAAGTAGAAGATTTTTTTTAAATTGCAAAAATTTGTTAAAAACGCCAGCTTTTTATGTCCTACATATAGCAGCTTGAAAACAGAGGAAATATTTTTTTATCCAAAGAATTTTTACATTTTTGTATCCACTTACTTAAACACATCCATGTCAAACACATCGAAAGACACGCCCCTAAATATTACTGCCATCGATTCCAGCAGTTTGGTAGATAAAGTAGAAATGACCTTGATTGATTTACTGATCTCAAAAAAACTCAATCCCGGAGATATGATCCCTAAAGAGTTGGATCTGGTTGACATGTTAGGCGTCAGCCGCACAGTGGTGCGTGAATCATTAAATCGACTTAAAACAATGGGGCTCATTGAATCGATCAAACACAAAGGAACCATCATAAAAAGCCCCAACCTATTGAAGATGATCAAGAAAAGCCTCATCCCTAGTATTCTTGACAACGATACACTACAAGATATTTTTGAGTTGCGTTTGGTTTTGGAAATCGGCATGAGTGATCTCATCTTCCAACGCATAACAGCGGAAGACATCGATGAATTATACGAAATCGTTCAATCAGAGCCGGGTGCCAGTAAAGAAGTGCGCTTCAATATTGAGCATGAAATCAAATTTCACGGTAAACTCTATGCCATCTCAGGTAATAAAACACTGATGGATTTTCAAGCACTTCTCCTACCGGCCTTTAGATACGTCTATGATTCAGAATTAATAAATAGTCCGGCCCACGATACTAAATGGGTATCGCACCATGATTTAGTGGATATTTTAAAAACCGGTACACCTAACAAATTTCGCAATGCCATGCGTAAGCACCTGGATCGTCATTTTAGGGGATATTTTAAGAAATAATAGATCGCAAAATTCTAGTATCGAGACAAAAACAGCTTAGGAAATGTTACACGGAGAGCGCAAAGTTCAGGAAAAGGAAACGGTCACAGTGCCTTTAAAATTCA
>JAEINY010000254.1 GCA_016342595.1 Marinilabiliaceae bacterium | reverse complement strand
ACCCAGATCTTATATGCTCTTCATGTCAGGAATTGTCCTTCACCCTCTGATGAAGAATTATAGTGTATGACAACTACTGTCCCACCTTTTTCTCAATGAGACGGCCGTTTTTCCGGTATATGATGTAACAGACCTTTTCGGGCTTCGATTTTTTCACCGGTGTGCGCACGACATTAACTGGGCCTGGACAGATTTTTCGAAAATTTAAGAGTAAGTTTCACCAATCCTCTGTTTCAGTTGCCGTACCCTTCCATTAAGTGAGGATCCAGATAGTGCCTTAACCAATTAGAATTTATTGACATCTCTTATCAGTTACTTTAAGGTCTTCAATATCATCTCCCAGGAGCCCCGCCATGAACAAGCTGGAACTGATAGAGTCCCTCAGAATCAAAGCCAATATTGCCAAGAATGAAGCCGCTGCCGTGGTGAATCTGTATTTCGACAAAATAGCAGATGCCCTTGCCGGCGGGGACAGGGTTGAAATTCGGGGACTGTGTTCCTTTTTTGTTAAAGACTACCCGGGATATACCGGACGGAACCCGAAAACAGGGGAGAAGGTTCAGATAGCGCCAAAGAAACTGCCCTTTTTCAAAGTTGGCAAGGAACTGAAGGATAGGGTGGATGGGTAGGTGGTGGGTGTCACAGTCGTTGCTCGGCGGGTGGCATGGGAAGTGGCCAGATATCACCATTTGAATGTGCAGACTGTTATTTGGATTCTTCACCAAAAGATGGCTTGCTCAAAAAGAGGACCATGGCAAACAGTCCTCGGCTTTTGATATCCAGTGCAAATATCGTTAATTGCGGCAATTGGGACCGCGGACAGATATCTCTCTCCAAAAATTTTCAAGGAAATCATCGCCGCCATGACTTGAACGCATATCCTGAACCTGGAAAAAGGAGGGAATAGTCCCTCGGACAACCTTTTAGGGAGGGGGTGTTATACAGAAACCATATAAACCCCATGGAACGCTGGCTAAAGCCTATAACATATTGTGATCAAAGGATTTATTGATATATTTTCACCAGGGTGTTATGACGCGATCCTGATGCTCAGGGGTGTATAAAGAAACCATCTAATCAATGTTGGGCATACGAGGATAACCAAAAATGGTGGATAGTGTGAATCGACTCTTCATTGATGAATGCGGCTATACAGGGGAGGATCTATTTAATGCGGACCAACCGGTCTTTGTGTTAGCAAGCATCTACCTGCCCGAGACGCGTTGCGTTGAAATGAAACGCCAGTATTTTTCGAAAGTCAAGGCCAAGGAACTCAAACACTCTCGTCTCTCGAAATACCCGGCCCAGCAAAGAATGGTGATTGATTTCCTTCATGACATGGCAAAAGAGTCGTCCTCTGTCAAGTTCGCCATAGCGCATAAGCGCTATGTCCTCATGACAAAGATTGTAGACCTCCTTATAGAGCCGATGGCGTATGAAGACGGGCTTGATTTCTATGAGAAAGGCCTGAACATAGCTTTCTCCAACATGCTGTTCCTGCAGACCCAAAGATTGGCTGGAAGCGCCTTCTTTGAATCCATGCTTCATAACTTCCAACGCATGATGAGAGAGAGGACCTACGAGGCATACGAATCCTTTTTCAAGCCGCTCTTTGACGCTGATATCGACGAAAAATTGGATGAGTTTTTCATATTCTTGAAAGCACATCACTTGAGATATGGTCCCAGTATTATGGAAACGATTCCGCAGGATACCCTTGAGTTTGCTTTCGCTCACGCATTCACTCTGGTTGCCCGATGGTCTGGATGCATTTCGGGTAATTTCGTCATCACCCATGACGAGTCCTCAAATATGGCCAAGAATAAGAAGGCATGGGACAAAGTGGTTCACCCCGACGTTCCTCCCAGGGTAGTCGGATACGACAGAAGAAAAATGCATTTCCCCATTCGGGCAGAAGAAACCGACTTCGCGAAATCGGAAGATTTTGCTGGTTTACAGTTAACAGACATTATGGCAGGGGCAATGGCGAGGTGCCTGAAGTGGAATCTGGAAGGGGAAAAGACTGGGGATGATTATGCAGAAGAACTATACAGTTTCTTGCCGGAATCTTTCAGTGGACATATGATATGGCCTAGTCTAAGCGTTACCCCGGAGGAACTGGGGACGATAGGTCCGAATGCTGAAGATGCAATTGAGCACTTCATAAACCTAACGCGAGATATCGAATAGGTAATGTGCAGCGACGAAACGATGCCCAACATATTGATATTACATGATTCAACCGTTTTGTGGTTCCATAGGAAATACCACTTCGATTTTTTGAGATGGGTTCTAATCACCTTTCGTAATGAAAAATATGAGTTGAAAAAGAAGAAAAGGAATTATAAGATCCGGAGATCGAGACTAAGGACAGCCACACTTTTGTCAGCAGGTTAGATCATGAAGGCCAAAATTGATTTAAATACTATCCCATACCATAAAAAATTTGCCTTAAAGGAACATTGTTCTTTTGTTAAAGGTGCAAAGCGGGGATGTATATATAATCTTAATTCTGGTGATATATATTCAATCGATAGTGAGGCCTGTGCTCTGCTTGAGCTCTGTGAATCAGAGTTGGTTTTAGATGACATTCTTGAAAATGCCTTTTTCAAAGAGAAAACGAATGAAGTGATACAATATTTAATAGATCTTGAAACCAATAATTTAGGTTGTTTTATAGAAAATAACCAACGTATTAGAAAATTAAAGATCGATGAACCTCCTGAAAAACTGGATTTTCTCTGGCTCGAATTAACTCAAGATTGTAATCTTCGATGCATTCATTGCTATAATCCAATGAGCACACATCTTCATAGCAAAAGAAAAATAAGTACAATAAAATGGAAAAGAATTTTACTTGATGCATTTGAATTAGGGTGTAGGAAAATACAGTTTATTGGGGGAGAACCATTTCTATCAGGTAGCCTAATGAATCTGTTGAAATACGCGAAGAGCATTGGTTATAATTTTGTTGAAATTTTCACAAATTCCACATTAATCAAACACGAACACTACAAACTATTTCTGGATTTAGATATTAATATTGCTACTTCATTATATGGTCCTTCAGGTAAGGTACATGACCAAATAACATTAAAAAGTGGAAGTTTTGAAAAAGCAATTACGAACATTCGAAGGTTACATGAAAAGGGAATAAAGGTTCGTATTGGTACAATAATTATGCGTGGAAATGAAGCTTTCTTGAAAGATACTGTTGACTTTATAAAGAACGTTATTGGTGTTAAAGATGTAAGATATGATTTTGTAAGGCCCTCCGGGAGAGGAAATAATGAGGCGCTAATACCCGAACAGTCTATTTCGAAATCTCGTATAGATAAGCCTTTATTTAATAAGGTGCATAAGCATAAATATTTGTTAGCAAAATTTGGTCATAATTGTTTTTATAGAATGGCTTGCATTACATCTGAAGGCGATGTTGTCCCATGTGTAATGGTAAGAAATATAAAATTGGGAAATGTGGAAAAACGTTCACTAAAAGAAATATATTTTGATAAAACTAGTAGGGAAATAAGATGTCTAAGTAAAGAAAAAATCGATACATGCAAAGACTGTGAATACAGATATGCTTGCTTTGATTGCCGTGTAATAGCAAAAGGATGGTCTAACTGCTCAGATCTTCATGTAAAAAATAGCAGCTGCTTGTATAACCCATATTCGGGAGAATGGGGTAAAAACATATAAAAAAGGAGAATTAAAATGGAACTAAAAAAAGTTACTGTCGATGATGAGTATAGAAAAGATAAAACAGATAAAGAAAAAGCTCTAACATGTTATCCCTCGAACTGTGCACCGTCTCCGCCTTGTGGCCCTGAATGTAACCCATATTTAGATTGCATTCCTGCAAAGCAATATTGAAATAGAGTTTGGGTGATATTTTAAGAGTGCTATTATAGAAATCTGCTATCTATCACAAAATCCATCTTGGCGAAAATATTGTGATACATAGCAAATATAACGAGGTGCGCACTACGCCTATGGTTCGACAGTATTCCGATGGTCGGCCATGCCAAAGGATACCATTGCCATCCCTCGGAGTCGGAACCCAGAGCAATCTGGATCGACCTTGATTTCGGTTACAGGTTCTGGCATAGTGGGGAATACATGCGCCATTCTTATAAAAACCTTGTAATTCCGGAATATTGTCGGGATTGGCAAACAGTCCTTGGCTTTTGATCAGTGCAAACCACTACAATTTCGGAAACTGAGACAGTTGCAAAATATCCGTACTTGGTTTAAACAAATAGCGATGCCCATTTGCCTCTTCTTGGGGAGAATGGCCTGGGGTTATAGGCGGACCCCGATAAAATCCGTGCAAATTGGCATATATGTCGCAAGCAACTGATATTCTATATATAAATACGTTTTTAAGGTTGCCATATATAAGGTTTTTATCAGGGCCAAATGAGGTAATGGAATTTTATACGGACCCGTATATACATTGTTATGCTAATTGAAGTTACCTAAAATATTTGTCAAATTGGAAATATTACTTCAACGGGTTGACAAAATATGACAAAATTCTGTTGGGTTCATTTATCGGATTTACATTACAAAAAAGAGTATGACGCATATATCAAATCCTTAATGCCCTCTTTAATTTCAGCGATTAATAACCGGGCTGATGTTGCCGGAGATGCATTTTTAAGTTCATCTATCCCATATCTTTTCATCACCGGTGACCTAAGCTTTACAGCTTCGACTGAAGAATACAATAAAGTAGAAGAAATAATCATAAACCCGTTAATCTCTGAAATTGGAATAGGAATTAACGATATTTTCATTTGTCCCGGCAACCATGATTTGCTTAGGAAGTCATGCCAAAGCAAGATAATACAGCCGTTTCTTGATCAGGACCATAAAAACGTCACATCGATTTTAGACGCTTCTAATAGCCAGTATAAACTATTAATAAAAGCCTTCTCCAATTATAAAAAATTTCACAATAAGTTATTTCCAGATCGCGAACTATATGACCCTGGTTTATTCACAGTAGTAAATTTGGACGATAGACCTTTTTCCATAATTTCGATAAATACCGCTTGGGCTGGGTATGGAGGTGATGAAGATAAGGGGCATTTATATGTAGGGTTGCCACAATTAACCAGCGCATTAGATAAAGCAACACGAAATAATACAATAATGATATTAGCACATCATCCTTTAACTACAACAGAAACAGGATGGTTTGCCGAGTCCTTAGATTCAGACTATTCTCTTAGGATGGTACAATCCCGTTGCTCTTTTATCTTTTCGGGGCATGTTCACAGAGGTGAGCCTTTGGGGCTTGTGAATAGCAGAAATAGCGTAGGTATCTCACAGGGGGGTGCTTTCTGGTTAGATGATGATAATCACCCGTTTAGGCCACTGTCATTTTCAACAGGTTGGATAGATGACGAAAATTTCAATTTTAGATCCTACTCCTTCTTTTATCAACCTCCAGAAGACAAATGGGTACCGGTTGGAGATACTTCCGTTCAAACGTATCGGCCTCCCGCTAAATCAATGCCTGTACCCAGTCCAGTGGCCACTGAAACCGCTGATGATACCATTGCTTTCCCCGAAGTTCGTAGAAATGACTATGTCAAACTATATAAAAAAGTAGATAGCTTTAAAAATAATATAAACGTTGTTTGGGTTCAAGGACTGCCAGGGTTTGGCAAAACTGTTTTTTCATTTATGTTATCAGATATATTTTTTGGCGGCGAAAAGCCAATATATATAAAACGCGGTGATGAAAACAATCTTAAATTAATATCGTCTTTAATAAGGTTACGTTATCCAACACAATGGTTTGAATTTTGGAAAAGTTATGTAAAAGATACTAATACTGAACTATCAGATGATGAACTGTTATCTCTTTTTGCAGATTTGATGCAAAGTGCCCCAATATGGTTTCTAATTGAATCTGGTGAGCAATACAATGAGAGTGATAAACCTAATTTGGTCAAATTAATTAATTTAGTTTCCTCATTAAATTGTGGCTTAAGGATTGTAATCACCACAAGAGAGATACCTGATCCCATAAGCCAACCTCCTAATGTTTTATATAAACTTGAAGAATTCTCAAAAGAAGATTCCCAAAATTTAGCCTTATCGCAATTAACCTGCAGTATTGATTTCATAGACAAAATACATGATAGATTTCATGGTCATCCATTATCAATCTGTGCCTTTTTATCCCAGATCTCCAAAACTGAGCTGGATGAGTCTTCTGAGGCTATACTATTGGAAGGATTATCGAAAATACCTATTGATACATCAAATCTTTTAGAGTCTTTATGGGCCAATTTATCAAACACCGGAAAGAAAATTATTGCCGCAATTTCTGAAATTACTGAATTAGGTACTCCCTTAGTCACTTCTATATGTGAGAATAACGAATTAGAAAAATCTGGACTTCTATCGATTTATCCATCGACGTCGCCGAACGAGGAAAGATTCTATGTTCATCCATTAATAAGCGAGGTTTGCATTCCTGCAATGGATTCTACAGAGGTGCTTGATGGCAAGGTTGAGGCTCTTCAAGTTAGCTACTCGGAAGGTGGTTTGGCCTTAGGACCAGATTTTGCCACCTTATTATTAGCAAAGGGAGATGTTGAGAACTGCTCAAAATTAATTGAGTCGGATGGTCGAGCATGGATAGAGATATCCGGAATTGATAAATCTCTATCTCTCTTAAGCAAGCAACTGACAGTAGATTCAAATAACATAGTATCTTTGTATCTGAAAGGTCTTTGCTATTTATTTTCAGGTGACTATACAAATTCTACAAAACTTTTTAGGCATCTACATTCTATTAGTACGGGTTCTATGGCCTTTAATTTAGCCATAAAAGCAGAACTGATGGAATGCGAAAGACGCAAAGGTAACATTTTTGGTGCATTTCATGAACTTACAGAACTATATCCTAATTGGAAAAGTCAGCAGCAATTAGAGAATGACAAAGACCTTCATTATATTGGTGTTTGTGGATTCCTAATAGGGCATTTATTGCGATCGCTGGGAGCATATGGCCCTGCAGTCGATGCATATATCACCGCTGAAAAGTGTTTTTCAAGTTCAGATATACTTTCCAACCTAGTGGAAAGAATGCATTGCCAATACGCGAGGGGGTTGAGTCAAGCCACATCTAATATTATTGACGATATCAATTTAATAGATTCATTTTCCACCAAGCCGTTTAAAAGCGATTTTTTATTAGGCCTTGCTTCATATCTCCACGCTGCAAGCCTCATTAAAGCTAATAGATTTAAAGATTCGTTATCCACGCTATCCAATGCCAGGTATCATTTTCAAAACTTCTGTTCTGTTGCATATGATTGTCGAATGATAGCGTTGTCTGGAATTGCTGAACTGTTTAATGGTAATTCTGATGAGGCGAATAACCATTTTAGCGAAGTTTTAAAGCTATCTCATTATACATCGCCACAATACCTTATTTCTTCTTCCTTGAGCGAATGCATTAAAGGAAGTACAAAATTCGATCAAACCAAAATATTAGAATCGCTCGCGTTGTTGCTTAACCAAGGAAAACTGGCAACTGCAGCTACTATGATTTCATGCTGCTATAAATTGTTGGGACCTTCAGCAGAGCTTTTTAGTCAAGATATCGACACAACTGTATACTTACTGAATATTGAAGATGATCAACTTAAAACCGAAAGCTTTATTTTAGGCTCATTAAAGGACGTTGAAGAAATGCTCTTGATACGATTAAATGCAGCTTCTGTCGAGCATTTTTACCCAATAATTGAATGATATGAAAAAATCCCATTATCCCAATATTAATACTGTTCCATTACAGCTACCGTTGTTTGATGATGGCTCTTCAGGCTTTAAGACAGTTACTAAAAACAACTATACAGCCTCTTTACAGATATTGAACGATGAAAGCGAAACATTAGACTTTCTTGAAATTTTTTTTAGTGTCAATGAAACGCTACTATCCAAAATTAAGGATCATTCGGCAATTCTAATCAAGCCGAATATAACAAGCGATGAACTCCCAAGCAGTGGCAGAACCACTAATCCATTAATTTTAGATAATGTTATTAAGGCTCCTCGCTGTTTCATGTGGGTAAATCAAAATCCAACTTACCCGCAATGAGGTAAATCATGGAGATGAGATTTC
>JAEINY010000253.1 GCA_016342595.1 Marinilabiliaceae bacterium | reverse complement strand
CTGGCTGCCAAACTTCTCCTTTTTAGATCAGTCCCCGGTTGCATCCCCTTTTGGTTCATATCACCAATTGAAAACCTAGAGGTTATACCTTTGCCAGATGATGAAATAGCAATTTGATTATAGATGGTTCTCCCAACTTCAAAGAACTCCTCGTAGTTATTCTTACCCGAAGAAACAAAGGCAAGTTTTTGGGCTTCTCCTTTGTTTAAGATACCGGTATCCGCGGCCCGATAACCATTTTCCGTTGGTGAAAACCACCATTCAATCAATTTATTGGAATCATACTTTTCAGAAGACCAGTTTTCATCACGTGGGGCAGGATTGTAATTGCCAGAAATAGGATCGTATAACCATCTGGTATCACCGTCTCCTACAGCGTATTCATACTGATATGTATCAGGATAGGTTAGCAGGCTTTCGAACATTAAAGATGAATTGTATTCAACCGTAAATGGTTTTTCTTTATTCCCTTTTTTTGTAGTAATCAGCAACACGCCATTCGCAGCATTAGAACCATACAGTGCAGCAGCCGCAGCTCCCTTTAAAACACTTACAGACTCGATGTCATTAGAGTTAAAGTCTGAGAATCCATTACCCCAGTCAATTCCTCCTGCATTTGAACCCTCCGTATTCACAGGTACACCATCTACTACAATGAGCGCTTGATTGCCACCTAATGATAAAGAACTTTCGCCACGTAATACGATTCGTGATGAGCCTCCAATTGTAGCGGCAGTATTTATCTGCAAACCGGCGATCTTACCCGATAGCTTTGAGGCTAAGTCAGGAGACTCAGCTTTTTCGAGATCACCTGATCCTACTGTTTGCGTAGAATACCCCAGAGCCTTCTTTTCCCTTTTAATACCTAAAGCGGTAACAACAACCTCATCCAAACCGGTGTATTCATCTTTAAGAAAGATATTTATCACACTGCGATCTGCTACTTTTATCTCTTGTGTCTCAAAACCAATGAATGAAAACTTAAGCATTGCATCCGGGCTATCAAGAGTAATGGTATATAAACCACCAATACCAGTTATTACGCCATTCTGAGGATCGCTCATTTCATACACATTAACCCCGGGGATGGGTTCACCTTTACTATCGGTTACTTTACCTTTCACCGTATGACGCTGCTGCTGAAGGATACCCTTTTTAATTAAAATAACACTATTATCTATAATCCGGTAATCAACTTCCCCATCGGATAGT
Source organism: Marinilabiliaceae bacterium (assembly GCA_016342595.1). Taxonomy (GTDB): domain Bacteria; phylum Bacteroidota; class Bacteroidia; order Bacteroidales; family Marinilabiliaceae; genus JAEINY01. The sequence goes on along the minus strand of JAEINY010000253.1, from coordinate 6,984 downwards.
ATTTCATCGAGCACCTCAGGTAATGTAACGCCAGCCTTATCTAGATTATAACGTTTGTTCAGATTAAGCTCACTGGCTTTGAATACAAACCCAAGATCTGATTGTCGCTCTATCTTTTCAAACACTTCTATGATCGTGGCATTACTCACATTTATTCGAAGCTTTGCCTCTTGGGGGTCTGTTTTGGCTGAAACAGTCATTATGGACATCAACATGACTAGAGTCGTAATCTCCATATACAATACAATTTTTCTGAACCAGGACCATTGTTGGCCTGGTGAATCATCATTTTTTTTCATAATTTTGTGTTGCGATTTAACTTATTTGAAGTAGCAAGTTTCACTTTTTGCTTCATTTAATTACATACCGGGGGAGGCAGCAACCAAGCCCGGTTTTTCTTTTTCATATACATCACTATCTCATTGGCAAATAACACTTAAGGGTTATCACTTATATTAGTTGATGATCACTTTCTTGAGATCACCATTTGACTTCTCTATATTATATTCAATATCAACACTTACCACTAGTACATCCAGCACTGATTGAATTGAATTATAACGCTCAATATTCAAATGCAACCTTTCATTTTTATGGGCATCACTGGCCCAATGAATTTCAGCACCATACCAATTAGAGAGCTCCTCCATTATTGATGCTAAGGTTTGATCTTTGAAAATAAAACGATTGTTTTTCCAGGCTGTAACTGTAGTAGAATCACTAGGCATTAAAACCACCTGGTGTTTTGATTTGCTATAAGTGGCCTTTTGTCCGGGAGAAAGATTATTTTTCCTATTCCTATTCAGTATGATATCCACATCCCCTTCGATTAAGGTCGTTTCAATTAAATCGCTATGCTCATTTGCTTTCACATTAAAAGCGGTCCCAAGGTCAACCACTTGCATAGCGCCAAAATCAATCACAAAAGGACTTTTTTCATCATGCACCACTTCAAAGTAAGCTTCCCCCAATAAGGTTACTAATCGATTTTGCGTTTTCAGATCCTTGTGATAGGTAACGATTGTATTTGCATTCAGGTTAAGTACCGATCCATCGGGCAATTTGACTCGGCTTATACTACGCTCCCCGGATGAGAAAGAAAATACAGAACTCTCTTGACTATCATCAGCCGACACCAACTCATTAAAAAAATAACCAGCCATGCTACCAAGCAATAGTGTCACTATAATAACGGCTGCATATCGCTGGGATACAGGTAGGAATTGATTCCACTTATTAGGAGAGATCTTTTTCCATATTACATGAATATCTTCTTTACGCTCACTAGAGGTTAACACCGGAGCAAAACAAGTCTTAACCCACATATTTTTCTGCTGAAAATAAAGTTCTCGCAGCTGTTCGTCTCCTCTCATCAGATTAAAGAAAGCTGCTTTTTCGCCTTCAGAAAGCTCATCCTTTAATACTCTAATTATCAGATCTAATCCATCCATACTCATCTTGTATACCAATGCCTTTCTAGCATCTCTACTAACTATACAATCAAGAGAACTTTTACCCTAACAGAAAATTACCTTTTTTAAGAAAAAATGTCAGATAAAAAAAACAAAAGTGATAGATAGGGCTTAAGCTCACCCTTTAACAACTTCATTGATTTGGTCATATGTGCCTCTACTGTTTTTTCCGAGACATTCAACTTCTCGGCAATTTCACGATTCTTAAGTTGATGAAATCGGCTCATTTTAAAGACAACACGACAATGTTCAGGTAGGTTCTCAATGGCCTGATCCACTTTTTGCTTTAGTTCCTTAAACTCTATCGAATCAAATCCAAGACGCGACATGGCCTCATAATTATAATGCATCTCCATCCACCGAATATTGTCATGGCTTCGCAACATAACTTCTCGCTTTTTTAGCACATTTAAACTGTTATTTTTTACTATGGTGTAAAGGAAGTTTCTAATACTAGCCGTTTCTTTCAGCGTGTCCCTATTCGTCCATAATTTTACGAATGCTTCCTGCACGGCCTCTTTAGCATCGTCCCGATCAGACACATACTGCAAACTCACATACAGCAACATTTCATAGTACTCATGATAAATACTATTAAAAGCTGATTTACTTCCTGATTTCAGTTGCTTAACTAGCAGAGTGGATTGCAGCATACACTTGGTAATTTTATTTACTACAAAGAAAGCACGCTAAAAGGTTTTAGCAAGGAAAGATGTAATTAATATTGACTACTTTTACGAAGTAATTCATTTCAATGGCTAAAAGGTCATTTTTTGATTCGCAGACATTACTGAGGTTTCAATTACAAGCCTTAAGCAAGACGATCCCATCACCCTACTTAAGACTTATAATATTGATATACCCCCCTATATCACGACAGAACAGAAAAAACAGGTGCCGCGATATTAATGATACATCTATTCATTACTCTTTTCTTTTAATAAAAACAGCTCCATTGGAATCATTGCCTTTATCGCCTCTTACCTTCGCTTTAATGGTAAAGGCTGCACCTGTTTCATACTCATCTATTTCCAATAAATAACTATTATCCTCTGATTTACCACTGGTGAATCCGAGATGAACATCTTCAGTAATTTTCTTTCCATTTTTGAAAACCTCCACGGATTCTATATCTAAGCGGTAAGCGCCTCCGGTAAACCAGAACGATAATTCATAAGTACCGTTTTGATCTATTTTGCCAGTGGCATTCATCTCAAACCAATCAAATGTTTTCCCCTTAATTTTTGAAGGATTCCATTCAGCTACCAATTGCCCATATTTCTTAAATTTATCATATCTATGAGGAAAATAGAGTGGTAATGAATACTGATTACGGTTCACCACAGTGATGGCCATAAAATCAGACAACTTATCCACACAAACTGGCTTAGTATAAATTGGAGAATATGCATTTGGCCAAATACCATCTGTCGTATACCTTATTTCAGCCCCTTCTACCACACTTTCCAGCTTAATCTCGTACTGTCCTCCCTTCTTATCTTTACTAACTAGCTTGGGTTGAGGAACCCGGTAGCCATAACCGGCCTGATCAAAACGTGCATAATGGGTAGCCATTCGCTTCTCAAAATCTTCCCAGGTCTTATTCTCGTTTGGTGTCCAGCAGACTTCAGCCAAAGCAGCCATTCGCGGGAAGGTCAGATAATCGAAATACTTTTCTGAGCGATTCTCATTGAGCGGTGCAATCTCCTGTAGAATTGCTCCATGAATAAACTGATCGGACCATAAAGTGGCATGTCCACCTAACACTTGTGAACGGTACTTCTCATCGAGACCTTCAATCATGGGATTAAAAGCATATACCTTTTTCAGTGAAATAGGAGGTAACCAGGTGGCGGCCTTGACTTCGCCCGGAATTTTACTCTCGGCCACATCAAAATAACAATGACCAGTCAGAGCCATCACCACATCATGACCGTCACGTGTACCTGAAATAGCTTTTTCCGTGTTGTGCCATACCATGCCAACGGCCTTATCTTCCAACCCCTTCTCCAACATCTCATCCCAGCCCACAATGGTTTTTCCATGCTTTTTCACCATAGCCTGAACCCGCTTGGTGAAGTATACCTGCAATTCAGCTTCCTTACTAAATCCCAACTCTTTTTTACGCTTTTGACAATGGGGGCATTCCTTCCACCTATCGTATTTAGCTTCGTCCCCACCAATGTGAATATATCTAGATGGGAACAGCTGAAAGGTTTCATCAAACACATCATTCAAAAACTCAAAAGTAGATTCCTTCCCAACGCAATACAGGTCGCGACTTATAAAATGTTGCAAGGGTACTTTAAATTCCTTTTCGGTACAGGATAAATGTGGATAGGCAGCAATGGCAGCAAGTGTATGTGCCGGAATCTCAATTTCCGGTATCACTTCCACATTCCTGAGAGCGGCATAAGCAACCATCTCTTTGATGTCTTCTTGCGTATAATAACCGCCGGTGCGTTCATGCCCTTCCCCTCTAAAACCACCAATCGAAGTCAATTGAGGGTACTTTTTTATTTCCAATCGCCACCCGGCATCATCGATCAAATGAAGGTGCAGCACATTCATCTTGTACATGGCCATCATGTCGATCAAGTGCAGGACATAATCCTTCTCAAAGAAGTAACGACTCACATCCAACATGATTCCCCTCCAAGGGTAGGCTGGTGCATCGTCAATTTCAATACCATCAATGACCCATTCTACATCTCGCTGTCGTTGTTTATTATATATTTCGGCCGGCATAAGTTGCAGCAGGGTTTGAATTCCATTGAATACACCGGCAGAGGAATGGCCTTTTATAATGATACTTTTATTATTGACCTCCAGATGATACCCGTCCTTGTGAGGAGAGGATAGAGTATCAACACCTAGAAAAATGGAGCTTTTCTGTACATTTTCCCCCTGCTGCTCCTGAAAATCCCAGCCTGTAGCAGGTGAAAGAGATGCAGTCAGGTAGTCAGCCAATTCTCCCAGATTCTCTCCATAAATAATTTTTACATGTTCTGTCAGTTTAAATGATTGCCCGTTCGTACGGCTCTTTACTGGTTTTGGAATCACATTTGATGTGCGTACACTGGCAAAAGAGCCGAAGCTCATAAACAAACCAATCATCAACATGGTACTCACTTTTATTTTCCTTTTCACTTTACCTATAAATCCCATTCTCTCTAATATATTGAAATTAAAATTTTATCAAACCCCGATTCGATTTGGTTGCTTTGGTCCAGTTAATCCAAGCTATTTATAAATCTGCACTTCCACCTCTGGATACCAGAAAGATGGAGATGAAACAAAATTACCTGCAACCTTATTTACTACAATTTATAATTGTTTATTTATAACGGATTCACAATACGCGATCTTCCCGCCAACTCAGCATTGGATATCGCTGTGGGAATCTCTTTAACTCTGATCACATCCAGTTTTGCATCAGTCAGAAGCTCCTTATAGGGTCTAAATTCATCTATTTCACCTTGAAAATATTGTTTACCTACATTGTGACGTTCAAATACAATTGCTCCATTACAACTTACCAGTGTTCCATCAAATACATTTGTCACCTCCGGTTTCAGAGTGAGTCCGGAATTGCTATTTTGGTCTATTAATTAAAACGCACCCACTTCACCTAAAGAGCAGACGGAGGTATTACCTTCGATATTAGAATTCTTCAGAATGACCTTTAGGTAGCGACCGGATACCGGGGCACTGAATTTCACATCCTGTCGTGATGTTGCCACGCCTAAAGTAAATTCACCAGCCGAAGTGAAGGTTGTATTATCTGTGCTGGTTAAAATCTCAATGTCTTTAACCGAACCATTGGTGTTGTTTTGGCGCTGATACCAGAACATTCCTTTCAACATCTCCTCTTTACTCATATCAATCACAAACTCGTAAGGATAACTGGTTGGATCATTACGCCACTGAGAGTGCCAAAGCACATTGATATCTCCATCAATCAATGCTTCTTTATGCCCCGCCGGCGGATTTAGATTTCCAGTATCTTCGGAACTAATGCTCAAAACTGTCCACAATGACTTATTGAATTCCTGAATCTCAGTCATATTTATATTAATATCTGGCTTATCGTCAACAAATCTATAGCTGTATGTGAAAGTCGTATTACGTCCATTTTCATGACAAAATTTGACACGCATCTCAAAGGGGAACATCTTAAATTCGCTGTGAATATCATTCAATGGCATTGCTATAGTAGCTACGCCGTCTTTTATTTCAGTTGTGGTCCATGTAATGGCATTGTAGTCGGCATCGTTCTCCTTCGCGTAGGGATCATTGTAGGCAATGACTGCATTCACCGGAATATCAGAGGTAAAACCGGCATTGAGATAGAGGTTCTCAGCATCGGCGTAGATACGCATCGATTTCAATTTAAAATCTACCTCAGGATCATAATAAGTGATCTCATCCGTATTAAATACTTCATTGTTATTCAAGATAGCTGCATCAGCGGTTGTCAAATGAATTTTTTCCGGTGTCTGATAAAGGTAATGATTTCCATCAGCCATCATTGAAATCCACTCTTCTGTAGCCTTTTGTTTGTTATGAGGTAAATTCAAGCAATGTCCGAGTTCGTGTATTGTACCACCTATCCATCTTACTTCCTGAGGATCGGAGTTCCAATACTTCATGTCAAAAAACTCATAGTCTAATGCAAAACACCACCGCCCCAATCCATAAAATGGCTGCCCGCCGGCATCATCACCATGTTGTCCCTTTGTGCTAGGCATAAAAATAATAGTATGATCACTGTTTTCATCTTCAGGATGTGCAGCAAAGTATTCCTTGATCTCAGGTATTGCTTTTTGCCCCCCCCCATCATATGGATAATAGTCCTTACCGTTTTTAGCTGTTATCTTAATTATTTTCACATAAACATCAGGTAAATTGGTATCTTTTAATAATCCAAACGTTTTATCAGCATACCCGTAACGATCCATCTCCTTTGCGTACCATTCTTGCATCCAAAGCATTACGCCAGATAAGCGCTTATGATAGTTGGCCAAGGGACTCATATCGTTTGGTACGAAATAGACCACATTGAGCGTTTTAGGCATCTCAGAACTGTACTTCCCGGACGGCATAACCGTGGTTGTACCAGAATCTGTCTTTTTCTCCGGTTCTTCATCCTTTGAACAAGCAGTAAGCCCCATTAAAATCCAAATTGCTAGTACGAGGTTGAAACTAATATTCATTACTATTCATTTTAATTCAATTATCACCCAACACCTTTTGGTGCCACATTTCATTCCAGGAAGTAACATGCTCCTTTTTTACAATCCGGTACATCTGCTCAAGTATCTCAGGATGCTCATGAGCTATGTTATTCTGTTCGTCAGGATCCTTTTCCAAATCGTATAACTCAAACAAAAGTTTGTCTTGTTGGGCAAGGTTCTTACACAACGCTTTGTATACTCCCATTCTCACAGCCACCTGACCTCCATATTCTGGAAACTCCCAGTAAAGGTACTCATGCTGCATTTGTTTTTCA
>JAEINY010000252.1 GCA_016342595.1 Marinilabiliaceae bacterium | reverse complement strand
ATTGGAAATCCAGATATGCCCTGGTCAATCATGGTTGAGATTCCGCTTGATGAAGTGATGGCCGATGCACGTAAAATGACTTGGATCATTATTACCATTGGCTTTATTAGTTTGTTAGTCATGTTTGTAATTGTGTTTTTTATCTCCAAAAACATTACCCGCCCCATCATTCGCATTGTAGATAACATGAAAGAGATAGCACAGGGGAATATTATTACAACACTCACCCTCTCGGGAAGGGAAGATGAAATAGGTGTATTGGAGGTATCGTTGAATACGATGGTACTAAAGCTGAAAGAGGTAGTTGAAAGCATTATTGAAGGAGCCAGTCACATCAGTGCAGCCAGCCAGCAATTTAGTAGTACATCGGAACAAATCTCACAAGGGGCCAATGAACAAGCTGCATCAGTGGAGGAAATATCTTCCACCACAGAAGAGATTGCTGCTAATATTGAGCAAAATACGGATAATGCGCAGCAGACAGAACAAATATCTGTCAATGCGCAGAAAGGTGTTCAAGAAGTATCGGAACAATCTGCCAGATCGGTTGATGCCACGCGGATTATTGCGGATAAAATACAAGTCATTAACGATATTGCGTTTCAAACAAATATTCTCGCTCTAAATGCAGCTGTAGAGGCAGCCCGGGCGGGTGAGCATGGAAGAGGGTTTGCGGTGGTAGCGGCTGAAGTCAGAAAGCTGGCTGAGAATAGCCGAAAAGCCGCCGATGAAATTGTGAATCACGCCAAGAATACATTGGTTTTGGCAGAAGGAGCCGGTGCAAAAATGCTGGAAATGTTGCCTGAGATTGAGAAAACAACCATCTTAGTACAGGAAATAGCAGCGGCCAGTAGGGAGCAGAGTAGTGCCACGAATCAAGTTAATAGTGCGATACAGGAACTGAGCAGTATTACTCAGGAAAATTCATCGGCAGCGGAGGAATTGGCTTCCAGTGCGGAAGAATTGTCCTCGCAGGCGGAAAGTTTAAAAGATCTGGTGGCATTCTTTAAAATAAGTAATGAATCCTAATTACAAATCCTAACAGGTTTATATACTTTCTAATTAGAAAATATGACAAAACCCTTGCATCATAAATCCTGATGCAAGGGAAAACAACTATATTTGTTTTTTTTAATAAATAGGGTGTAAACGCATGGCAAAAGCAGATTGGAAACCGGGAAATATGATTTATCCCTTACCGGCCGTAATGGTATCGGTGGGTAGTAATCCTGAGAATTATAACATTATCACCGTTGCCTGGACGGGCACGATCTGCAGTGATCCTCCTATGTGTTACATTTCGGTGCGAAAGGGACGTCATTCCTACCAGGTGTTGAAAGAGACTGGTGAGTTTGTAATTAATCTGACCACAAAAGAGTTAGCGCATGCCACCGATTGGTGTGGCGTACGGTCTGGTCGTCAGTACAATAAGTTTGAGGAGATGCATCTGACTCCCGGGAAGGCCTCTGTGGTGAAGGCACCCATCATTGAAGAATCACCTATTAATATTGAATGCCGGGTGACCGAAGTTAAAGAGTTGGGGACGCATGATATGTTCATCGCCGAAGTGGTTAATGTAAAAGCCGATGAGCAATATATGGATCAGGAGACAGGTGCCTTTAGTTTGCAAAAGGCAAAACCGATTTGTTATTCTCACGGTCATTATTATGAAGTAGGTAAGAAAATCGGCAAGTTTGGTTACAGTGTGGAGCGGAAGAAGCGCAAGTCAAGGCGCAAGAAGAAGTCGCTTTAATGATTATAGAAATTGGATTTCTGAGTTAGGATAAAAAATATAGTTTTACGCCTTTATATTAACCCTATGGAGAAGAAGAACCTTTTGTATGTCGATGATGAGCCTATTAATTTACAACTGTTTAAGTTTAATTTTAGGCAACATTATAATCTATTTTTGGCTCAGTCGGCAATGGAAGGATTAGAAATTCTTCAAAAGGAGGATGTTTCAATTGTTATTTCTGACTTTAAAATGCCTGAAATGAATGGCTTAGACTTTTTGCGGAAATAAAAAAAACAAAGCCTCATATGCCTTGTATATTATTATCAGCCTATTTGGAAACGGAGATAAAGGATATGAGCATAGATGTCGGACTTGTTGATTGCTTTATAGCTAAGCCATGGAAGCGAGAAGAAGTACTGGGGATCATTTCCAAATATGAAAAGCAAGTGTAAAGCATTATTCCTGTTTGAGGGGTAGAATAATGGTTACATCCGTTCCTTTCCCGAGAATGGAATCCATATTGATAGAGCCTTTATGCTGTACGATGATACTATACGTAATGTACAATCCCAGACCTGTTCCTTGTCCGGCTTGTTTAGTTGTAAAAAACGGATCAAATATCTTTTTAAGGGTTGATTCGCTCATCCCTTGACCATCATCACTGATTATTACTTTTACCTGGGATTGGTCCGATGTGAATTCCATCTTTATAGTGATATGCCCGGTCTTAGTTATGGCTTGAATAGCATTGGAGATGATGTTTACAAAAACTTGATTGAGTTTACCTGGCCAGCAATCGATAACCGGAGTATCAATATAATTTTTGGTAATAACTACTTTGTGTTTGTATTCAGCCTGAAGCATAACCAGTGCGCTGTCAATTGCCTTGGCCACCGGATATTGCTCAAACACTTCTGTTGAATCGTGCGAATAGATATTCAAACTATTTATAATAGCCGAAGTTCGCTCAATACCGTTATATATATTCTCTAAAAGTGATTCGGAATGATGAAAATAATCTTCCGTTTTAATAGTCTCCAGAAAACTCTCTAAAAGAGGAAGGTTAGTATCTACTGATTCATACTTATCAGATAACGCGTCAATGTGCAGTTTAATATCACTTAGTATCATGCCCAAGGCTTGACCCCCGGCACTAATAAAATTGATGGGATTATTTATTTCGTGGGCAACGCCAGCCGTCAGCATTCCTAATGATGCCATCTTTTCCGATTCAATCAATTGCAATTGGGTTTCTTTAAGCTCCAGGTAAGTACGTTCAACTTCTTCCTTTTGAATAGTAAGTCCGGTGTTGGCTTCTACAATTTGCTTATTTAAGTTCGAAATTTCATCTCTTTGCTCTTCGAGTAATACGTTTTGCTTGAATAAATTTTTATTCTTTAAGTTAAGTGAATCATTAGCAGAAGAAAGTTTCGTATTTAAATCAGAGATCTTCTGAGTACGTTTTTTTACAAGCATTTCCAGCTCCTCTTGATGTTGTTGAAGGGCTCGTTCATACTGCTTCATTTTTGAAATATCCAAAAGGGCAATCAACAATCTATTCAACTCGACACCACTTTCATCGGGCAATAATATCCAGCTGACAATGGCATTTTTAAGATCGCCATTCTCATTTACTAATTGTAATTCAGTGCGATGCGTTCGGTCTTTTTGATCAATAGCTTGTAAATCAATTAAAATGGATTCACTGGAGTTTTGATCGATGATATTTTTTATAATTTCTTCTTTTCTATAGCTCTGAAATTCTCCTGTAAAAGCTTTAGCCGTTTGGTTTTGATTCAACAACTTCATTTGAGATAAAGCATCAATTATATCCATATCCCGATCTTCTTCACGTGAGATTTGATTTTTTTGGTCTTTTTTAAGAAAATTCAAATGTTTTCTTAAGTGCGAGATATCAAATTCAAATAAAGAAACCGGAGAATACTCGATCAGTGATCGATAATACTGACGACTGATTTCTAACTCCCTGGTTTTTTTATCTACTAAAGACTTTAGACGTTTACTCAATTTATGCTTTAATCGCAGTGCAATGACAACTGCAATGATAGCGATGATAAAAGTAAAAGCTAAAATAATGGAAACAATAAGGAATCTACGTTGAGTAGATAACTGATTTTGTTGAACTGAAATCACATCAAGTTGTGTAGATAATTCCTTTTTTTGGTTATCGATTAATTGCTTTTTCGTTTCTATTTCATTGTTCAAAAAACGGAGATGTTTCTCGGATTTGCTTAATTCATGTTCTTGCTTTGATGTATTTTCAATTAATCTTGAGAGTTGGTTTGTTTGATGATTAATTTCCATCTCCCGTTCGGCAAGAATAGTATTTTGATGCTCCGTATAATCTGAAAGTTCATCTAAATGATTCTCCTTGAGTTTAATGTCATTTGATAAGCTATCGGTTCTGTATCTAAGCTCTTTCACAATGTTTTGAAACTCTTTCTTCTCAATATTTAAAGATTTTACCTGATCATAAAGTGTGTTTAAAACCTGGTTTTGAGAATCCAGTTTCGCAATAGATTCTTTATAAATGGCTTTTAAATCCACAAGGGATCCTCCGAGTACCAGAATGTCTGAGTTATAGGTAAAACCATCGGCACGCAGATTAGCCAGGTTCACTTCAAAAGATAGTGTTTGCGTATCGGCACTTCTGAAGACATTAATATCATAAAATAACTGATCGGAACTGTTGTAGGTAATAAATAACGTTTTATTCTCACTAATTCGATCAGATATAAAAGGGACACTCTGGGCATAACTTTCATCTACAAAAAGGATTTGAAGATTATTAATAAGACTGTTGATTTGTAAGGGGATAATTTCAATGGGTTTTTTCTTTAGGTGTGAGGATTTAGCTATTTCGCGACCACTTGAAACGAATGCAGAATCGTTAGTTAACAGTCCAATACGAAATGAGGCTAATTCTTTTTCATTGGGCCAATTGATTTGCTGTGCCAACTGATATAAATAAACAGCCTTTACTTTTGACTCTTTTACCTGGCTAAAACCAGAAAGGGAAGGGATAAAACAAAGAAAAAGGATGAATACTAAATCACAATATAAAATGGAGGTTTGACGCATTTTAAAACAATATCCGTATGGTTTGGCTTGGAGAAATATACTAAAAAAATAATTAACGTACCCATGGCTTTCATTTTTATCAGTTGAGGAAAAAAGTGGATTCGCTGTAAGCAATTTCTTTTACGATAGCTTATTGGGATATTTTTTTAGGAATCCATGATTAAGATTCTTAAATTAATTAAGAAATTGTTGAAGTAGGGTAGGTAGGGAGATAGCTTTTGCAAAAGTAGTTTACATATCAATTAATTATCTTAACTATGGAACAAAAATACATTGTGCAATCAGGTGACACACTTGGTGGAATTGCAAACCATTTTTATGGAGATTCTTCAAAGTATACCTTAATTGCCGAAGCAAATCACATTAAAAATCCCAATAGTATTCAGGTTGGTAGGGAGCTAATTATTCCTGAGACAGATGCCCGATTACCTGCTGATGCAAATTCAGTAAAAAATGAAAATCTCATTACTGTTGAGCAACTTCGTGAAATATTGCCCTACGCTAAAGAGGAGAATATTATCAGATTTGCACCTTCGTTAAATCGAGAGCTCCCGAAATTTCAGATTAATACACCATTACGAGTGGCCCAATTCATTGCTCAAATTGCAGTGGAAAGTGCGAGCTTGAATGCGACCAGCGAAAATTTGAATTATAGTGCGTCCGCTTTGCGTCGTGTGTTTGGAAGATATTTTCCATCTGATGAGCTGGCTGAACAATATGACAGACAGCCACAAAAGATTGCCAATCGGGTATATGCGAATCGTATGGGCAATGGAAATGAGGCAAGTGGAGAAGGATGGAAGTACCGTGGTCGGGGATTAATTCAATTAACTGGTAAAGCAAATTATGTTGCTTGTGGAACAGGTATCGGCAAATCATTAGAAACTAATCCTGATAGTGTATCATCTGATGCGGATATAGCTGTCCAAACCTGTTGTTGGTATTGGAATTCAAGAAAATTGAATCAATATGCTGATCAGGATGATATTAAGAAAATCACTAAACTGATTAATGGGGGATATCATGGATCGGATCAACGCCAGGCCTTTTTAGATAAGGCAAAGCAGGTTCTTATGCCTAATCCTGTATCAAATCTTTCTTAGGAGCCTTATCTGGGAGATGTTCGAACGTCAAGCAATGGTACTAAGCTTAATGTTTTGTCATGATAATTCACATATATAATATTGAAAAGGATAACTGCTTTTATCCAACCAATTAAGTCAATTGTTAAAAATAGGATGATGTTATGAAACAAAATGGAATAATGATGCAGTATTTTCATTGGTATTATGGAAATACAAATCACACGGCTGATTTATGGGATAAAGTAAAACAGGAATCGCCCGATCTTTCGGCTCATGGAGTAACGGGCTTATGGTTGCCCCCGGCTTTCAAAGGTAGTCATGGAAAAGATGATGTGGGATATAGCATTTATGATTTATATGATTTAGGAGAGTTTGATCAGAAGGGAAGTATCCGTACAAAATACGGCACTAAGCAACAATATATAGACGCCATAAAAGAAGCGCATGCGCACCATATTCAGGTGTATGGCGACGTTGTGTTTAATCACAAAGCCGGAGCCGATGAAACGGAATGGGTGAAAGCAGTACGGGTTCATGAAGATGATCATCGGTATACCTATGGAGCGGATGTGTGGGTGGAAGCGTGGACGAAATTTTACTTCCCGGCACGTAAGGGTAAGTATTCTGATTTCGTATGGCGGTATTATCATTTTGATGGAGTGGATTGGGCTCATAATCTAAAGGAGAATACCATATTCAAATTCCTTGGACTGGGGAAAGGATGGGATGATCAGGTTGATCTTAGTCACGGCAATTACGATTACTTAATGCATTCAGATTTAGATATGGATCATCCGGAAGTGCGGACAGAGCTTGCCAAATGGGCCAAGTGGTTTATTCAAACTACGGGAGCCGATGGATTCAGGATTGATGCCGTGAAGCACATTAAGTTTAGCTTCTTTCGCGATTGGATGCGCTACATAAGAAGTGAATTTCCAGATAAAGATTTATTTGCGGTGGGGGAATATTGGAGTGATAGTGTGGATGACTTAATCCATTATATTGAAAAAACGGATCAAGTGATGTCGTTATTTGATGCGCCCCTCCAAAAAAAGCTGTTTGATGCCTCAAGGGCAGGGTTAGGCAACTATGATATGCGACAGATATTGGACAATACCTTAGTTCAACGAAATCCATTGAAAGCAGTGACATTAGTTGATAATCATGATACTCAACCAGGTCAATCACTGGAACGTTGGGTCGATTATTGGTTTAAACCATTGGCCTATGCCCTTATTCTATTAAGGGAGGGTGGTTACCCCTGTGTGTTTTATCCGGATTATTATGGGGCTAGTTATAGTTATAACGATCATTGCATTGATTTGCAACCAGTGAAAGGACTTAAAGAGATGATGACGGCTCGTAAATTATATGCCTATGGCATGCAGCGTGATTATTTTGATCATCATGATATAATCGGATGGACCCGGGAAGGAGAAGATCAATTTCCCCGCTCCGGCATGGCAGTTCTAATATCAGACGGTTCCGGCGGAAGTAAATGGATGGAAGTAGGAAAACGACATTCAGGCCAGGTTTTTTATGATTTACTGGGCAATCATTCTGCCGTGATTACTATCAATGACGAAGGATGGGCTGAATTTAAAGTAGATGGGGGAGCTGTTTCAGTGTGGGTTCCTAAAAGCAGTGAATGGTAAAATTAACAAATTTATGAAACTAAGTGTTGTCACCAGCTTGATATTCAATAAAATATTACACTTCTTCTTGTTTAAGAATAAAAAAGATGTAAACACTCAATAAGGCTGCAAACAAGCACCAGGTTGAAATCATGTATTTGAGGTAGAATATTTTTGCGACTACAAATAAAAGTAACATGAGTATACCCAGGTAATTAATGGTCCGTCGGCTGGAGAATACAAAAGGAAATACAGCCGGTAGCAAGTAAAAGATACCACTCCACCAATTGGTACTTTGAAAATGGCCCACCGTGTAATAAATATGTTGCTGATCGATATGAGCTGTAACCGGGTAAAACAGCATACGGTAGCCTAATAAGAGGGATAAGGCGATGCCTATGGCCAGGGCAAAGCCCATCCATCGTTTTCTTTTGCGGTGTTTTTCCATGGTGAATGCCGACAAGGGTACCCACACCGGCCATATGAGTTGAGCAAATAGTAAGAAGCCAAAAGTGGCAATGGTTTCCAGTGTGTGATGGCCATCATTCTCCAGTGCTACCCATAGCCACCCTTCGAAGAATTGCTGAATGCCAAATAGCAGTGGTACCATGGCGAAGAATAGCTGCTCTTTTTCAGTGCTTTTTCGGATAGCTAACACACCAACAGTTGAAATGACGGCACTGGCTCCAAAACTTACTTCAGCTGAAAAACACATAGTTCACTGGTTTA
>JAEINY010000251.1 GCA_016342595.1 Marinilabiliaceae bacterium | reverse complement strand
CCATATGTGAGCATAGACTTTCTCACTCCTATTTTCTGCAACTCCTTTCATATTACAACTAATGTTTTCTCGTTCTCGTTTAGCAGTTCCTCCCTTCACTGATCGTGAGACCGTCCTCATTTTTTTTTTCCTTTTTCATGAGGCTCGTTTCCCCAGCTACTATGGATTCTGCTGACTCCTCCTTGTTCTCGTTTCCGAGATCGCTGGAGGCCTCCATGGGTAAGCTCTTATTCAAAACCTTCGCACTTATACCTGCTGCATCTACTTGGATGGATTCCGTGTAGGGATAGGGCTTTGATAACATAGACTCCCTTACCCTCCATGCCTGCTTAATGCAATTTCTGTTCCCCGCAAAGCGGGGCAGGCTGTCAGGTCAGTGTTTTGCTATCAGCTTCCTTCAGACAGCACCTCGCGATACTGCCCTTGCCTTTCGCTAATGCTTCTCCCTACCGAGCGCATTCGGGACTTACACCCTATGGCCTTGGAGCATGCCATGCACACTTATTCAAGTTCAATCCCTCCGGGATTATTACTCTTTTTTGTAATTAATATTTGAAAAACAGGATCTGAATAGATTTACGCTAATGTATACTTCCAACCACGAAGTGGTTGAACGTGAATAGCCACGGGTATAAACCCGTGGTAAATTGTCAGATGGTTCTCTGAACCCTAAAAGGGTTCAATCCTTGATTCTGATTATTAATAAGTTAACAGAAAACCCTCCAGGTTTTGAACAGTCGTCAATCCTAATTTCTTTCGCAAACGGGACCGGGATACTTTAATACTGTCCGGACTCAAATAGAGCACCGAAGCAATATCTTTAATGCTCATCCCCATGCGAATGAATGTGCATAACTTAAGATCATTGGGCGTTAACTCCAGATGTTTCTCCAAAAGATTGGTTTGAAAATGGGGATGAACAGCCTGAAAGGACAGATCAAAACGCTCCCAGCTATCAGCCTTAATTTTCACATCGATGTCTTCCTGAATCCTTTGAAGGAGTCCTTTTTCCATGTCCCGTAAGTTTGCAAAATTGGAGAAATCTTCCAGCTTTTTCTTCAGGTCAATAATAAACTCATTGTTTTACACCAGATACAAGGCGTTTTCGGCCAACTCCCGGTTCTTCTTTTCAAGATTTTTACGATGCACCTGTATGATAGTGATGGCAGAGTGAATGCGCGCGGTTAACTCAATGGGATCAATGGGCTTGCGGATGTAATCAAAGGCACCGGCTTCCAGCGCCAGTTTCAAATTATCCGATGTTAACATCACCCCGGTTGCCATGATGATAGGAATGTCTTTGGTACGGTTCTCCTGCTTGAGTTTACGAATCAACTCAATGCCATCCATCACGGGCATGTCCCAATCCGTAATGATCACGTCCGGAAGTGTTTTAGAGGCTATTTTCAAGGCCGCCACACTGGAATTGGACTGGTAAATGGTGTATTCCGGATTGGAGCGCTGAATAAAGTTGACAATCACTTGTAAACTCTCAATCATATCATCTACGACCAATATCTTATACTTCATCGTTCTGAATCTTATTTAGGGTGTTTTGGTACTTTTCGTTATTACAAGATATCACCGCCTCATCCAATTCTTTCAACCAATTATCAAGCCCCTCCAGCTTCAAGGCTTTGATCTGACTGATGATACCTTTTATATCGCTCACTTCATAAACTTCTTTTAAGCGCAGCTGGTTAATAAATGGGTGCAACCGCGCGACCGCCGGAGTCGCCGGTATATCCTCGGAAAGGCTCTCGCTCACCACTCCATAGTTCTTATGAGGATGGCCATTTCCATGCCTGATGGCTGGCAATGTAATGAAAAACCGCGCCCCTTTCCCCTTGGGCGATTCCACCCCAATGGTTCCCCCGTGGGCCTCCACCGCCATTTTGCAAAAAATTAGTCCCAAGCCCGTGGAGCGCATGCTTTTATCAATCTGCCCTTGTCGTTTCGTGGAATCAAACAAGACTTTCCGCAGATCTTCCCGTATACCCGGCCCTTCATCTTCCACCCACAAGATGAGCTCCCGACCGCCATGCCCCATTAGCCGCATGCTGATTTCTCCTTTTATGGGTGAATACTTTATGGCATTGGTGAGCAGGTTCACACACACTCTTTTCAGTATTTCATGATCGCCCTCCACCTCAAAATCATCCTCGCATGCCTTATTAATAATGATGTCGCGCAATTTGGCACTAATGGATACATCCAATAAAGCCGTATCCAGCAATTTACAGAATTTAACAGGCTGCTTAGTCATGATTACTGTGGTATCATGCGAATTATTGACGTCAAAAATATTCATCACCAGATTCAGCATCGACTTACCCGATTGCCAGATGAGCTCCTCTTTATCCGGCACATCCTTCATGCGTGCCAGATTGATTATTGAATTGAGGGGATTTTTCAAATCGTGAATAATCATCCCCGTCATATCATCGCGAAAACGATTCAATTCCACCAGGCGTCGATTGGCGCTTGCCAAATATTCAGCTTGTCGCTCAATGGCTACTTTCTGTTCAAGTATTTCATGGGTACGTACCTCCACTGCTTTTTCCAGCTCCCGATTTTGACGATCCAATGCAATGGTTAATCGCTCCACATCGACATAGGCAAAAGCCAGCTTCTTAGACATCACATAGGCAAAAGAGAAAAATAGAACAAACAGCCCATAAGGCAGTAAATAGGCTGATTGAACCAATTTATGGAAATAGAGGATATCATTAATTAAAACCAAGTAAAAAAATAAATAGCCCATTAAGAAGATGGCAGAAAAAGTCCTCTTTTTATAAGCAGCGATGATTAATCCAAATAAAATATAGGATCCGGAAAAAAGAATGATGTACTGGTAAACGGCCGGACTATATGTAAACAAATCAGGTGGTAAGATCAGATAAGTCAATCCGAATAATAAGGACACCGAAGTGATGACAATCAACACTTTTTTCAAGAAAATATCCTTATAAAAAGAATGCATAAAAGCAATAACAGCAGGTGTTAATAAGGTTAATGTAAAGTACTCGATCCGGATGGCAATATCCCAGGATATAGACGGAAATAAGTCCAGAAAAATCTTTTCACCAGTAGTAGCCACTCTTAATACCGTAAATAAACAAACCAGACTAAAGAATACAACCGCTTCATCACGACGACCAAACAAATAGGAACCTGTAAAATAAATAATCAGGATGAACAACACGCCCATCATAAACATGGCCAATCCGTGCTTGTAAAGCTTGTACCTTTGCACCTGTTCGCCACGGCCAAAAATCATCACATCTTCCGGTCCGCCTTTACGATGATGAAAATTGGCCACCTGCATCACCAGCTCAATACGTCTGTTTTCAGAATTAAAATAAACTTCTTTTCGCCGCCATTCCGGAATGGTTTCCGCTTTCGTGCGTGCCACCTTACCAGCAGCCACCCGCTTGCCATTGGCCCATAACTGATAGGCACAATTAATCTCACCTATCTTTAACCCATACCATCCATCCGCAGGGACTTCAATATTTACGCGATAAGTCGCATATCCCATACTCCCCAAGCGTTCACCATTTATAGTCGTTCCATTCCACAAAGACGGTACCTCTGCATAGTGTGTCGCATAGGGTCGGCCGGCTTTAAGAAAGTCAGCAGGTGTCAATAATTGATTCCAATAAAATTCAAACTCTCCCTGCACAAACAGTAATCCATTTTCATCCAGATCCGCTTCACTAATGATCCAATTCCCTTTGGATGCCATCGGTCCCTGATGACCATTGGCTTGACCATTGGTAAAACCTAAATAATACGTTAGCATAGCTGCCAACACAATAAATAACAGGTAAATGAAAAAAGATATATTTTTAGCCAGTGATATTCTTCTAACATAACTGGTAATAAATGAAATCATTCTTTAGTTTTTGATATTAATTTGATGCATAAGTTTACGGAAATTTTCGAGATCGCAAGCTGTCACAGCATTATCTACAGCCTGCAACCAGGGACCAAAAGCCATTTCATTCAAACACATGATTTGACTGAGAATAACTCTGATTCGGGAGATCTCATAGACATCGACATCCTCCAAATTCTGAAATAATTGATTGATCGTTCCCACATTTTTCCGGCTATTACAAATTGCTCTTGCACTTGTTTCGATTCTTTGCACGTTTACCAGAGTCCCCTGTTCATCACTATCCAATAATACAGCACAAGTATCTGAATCATCCCTTCTACCTGTTACCGGTAAAGTATACCAGAATGAAGACCCACCAGCTTGCTTATTATCCACTCCGATGAGGCCTCCATGCGCCTGAACAACCAGCTTACAAAAGGCCAATCCCAAGCCTGTTGAAGAGTAATGACCTGCATTCCGATCACTTCCTTTATATGGCTCGAAAATTATATCCTTATTTAATTCCGACACACCAGGCCCTTCATCCTTTACTGATACCATTAATAAATCTTCTTCGATATATGTGACTTCAATATCAATTCGTCCATTGACTGGTGAATAGCTAATGGCATTACTAATTAAATTAGACATGACCCGATAGATAAGATCCGCATCAACTTCCACCCAACTATGTTCGTGACATTGCATTCCTATGGTAATCTTTTGTTGTTGCGCACTGAACTCATAATCTTTATAAGATTCGCGAATTACTTCTAATAAGTTCACTTTTGATCGTTGAAGTTTTAGTTGCCTGGATTCGTATTTATTCACATCCAAAATATTCATCACCATATTCAACATTCTTCGCCCGGCATCTTCGATGATCTTCTCTTTATTATCGGCATCTAACTGCACTATATTAATGATGGCATTCAAGGGATTTTTTAAATCATGGACGATCATACCCGATAAATCCGTCTTGAACTGCGACACTTTGTGTAACTCTTTATTCACCGCTTCCAATTCCTTTGCCTTCTGCTCCACTTCCTGGTGCTTATTTGCCAATAAAAGATTGGCTTGTTGAATGAGGCGTTTCCGCTTTTGAAGTACATACAACAGAAAGGTTAAAATCAACAGCGCCGCACATAAAATTAAACCAATGATCAATTGATATTTAATTTTACTCTGATTCAGATCAATTTGCTGGCGTAACAAGTCATTCTCCTTCTCCTTTTGCTCTGTCTGATATTCAATTTCCAGATTGGCGATCTGTCGACTATTCTCTTCATTAAACAGCTGCTCATTCAGATCGCTGTATTGCTCCAGATAGGTTAGCGCTAAGGATGTTTTTCCGGCTAGCTTATAACACTCATATAATCCTTGACAGACACGCAGTTGCTCCTTTAACGAGAGAATAGAAACCGATATTTTTTCCGCTTTCTTAAAAGCCTTGATCGCCTCTTTGTAATGTTCTTGCAACTGATGAAGACTTCCCATATTCGTAAGCGTATGAGCAATACCGGCCTTCATGCCTATCTTTTGCTTAATGTCCAGGGATTTCTGAAAACACTGATGTGCTAATTCATACTCTCCTTTATTTTTATAGACAATACCGATGTTGTTCAAACTAATGGAAATGCCGCGTTGGTCATCCAGCTCTTCTTTTATCTTTAACGACTGATAGTAATAGTTCAGACTTTTATCATATTCTTTGATGCCTTCATACACCAGCCCAATGTTATGCAAAGGCCAAGCCTCCCTTTTACGCCATCCTTGTTGTCGGTTTATTTGCAAGGACTGATTGAAATAGTCGATAGCCAGCTCGGGTTGATTCAAGGTTTCGTATAATAATCCCACATTATTCAATACTTTTGACCGTCCTAATACATCATTCTGCTTTTCGCAGAGACGCAACGCCGCCTGGTAATATTGAAGCGCTCCCACCAGATCACCTCTTTTTTTTAACACCATGGCCAAATTATTATGAACCATGATTAACAGTTGTGAATCAGTGATGCCGGAACGATCCATCAAAACTTGTTGGAGATTTTCCTGAGCTTCCAGGAGATTTCCTTTCCGATACTCAGCCAGGCCAATGCTATTCAACACCCTCCCTACTTCATCGAGCAATTTTAGCGGTTCGAAAGTCTCTCTGGCCAAACGGTAATAATACAACGCGGAGTCTAATTCATTCCTGCGCCCTAAAACAATACCATAGCCAAATTGAGCCTTAGCTAATCCTTTAACATAACCCGTACTGTCCGCTAGTTCCAAGGCCTTTAAAAAGGCCGATTCTGCCTCTTTGATGTTTATATTGCGCAACTGGTAGCCCAATTCAAAATATAAATCCACTTGATCCGATGGATTGTTGGTGACCTTAATAACCTTCAACAGACTATCTGTGGTGGATTGACCTTTTACTGTAACAAACAGCATCAGTCCCAGATACACCAATAGGCCGACTTTGACAGATGAACTCAGGAGTCTGTGCATGGTTTCATATTTGCATGGCAAAAGTATTAAACACAAGCCATAAAACGAAATGATAAGCCGGGTGACCATCTATTTATAACTCCTCCGATGCGCTAACCCTGGAATTATTCGCTATCCAGCCAGATCATTTCCATAGCCTTAACCCATATTCCTATTTCCTATACACCCATAAGCTTTTCCCTAATAACAACAGCGTTCGCAGGGGCAAAGACGATGTTAGTGACCTCCATGACGCCATTATTCAACTCAAAAACTCCCTTAACGCCCTCCATAACGGCGTTAGTCACATAAACGACGATCTTTTTCTGCACATAAACACCCTTAGCCACCTCAAAAACGGCTTTTGATAGCGCATCGACGCCGTCCCTGTTAAGACTAAATAATAAAATGAGATAAAAATTGCCGTCACGCTAAACATCAAAATCCGGGTATTCTATATTTACATGATTTTCAAAGCCCAAATGAGTAATAAGCTCAATTAACAGCATTCACCCGACTGACTTATTCACATATTATTTGATTAATGCTTACTTTTGCAAAAAATAGGAGATTATGAGAAGCGAAAAAGATACGATTTGCGCCATATCAACAGCCCAAGGCATGGGAGCTATCGCTGTTATCCGCTTATCCGGAGACGAAGCCATAGCTGTATGTGAGAATGTATTCCGTCCGGCCAAATCGGGCAAGCAACTCGCCAATCAAAAAGCCAATACCATTCATTTTGGCTCCATCTATGAAGGAGAAAAAGACATCGATGAAGTATTGGTGAGTCTTTTCAAGGCACCTCACTCTTTCACCGGCGAAGATATCATTGAGATTGCCTGTCATGGCGCACCTTATATCCAACAACAACTATTACAATTATTGATTCGTAAGGGTGCCCGATTAGCAGGAGCCGGCGAATTCACTCAACGCGCTTTCTTAAATGGCAAAATGGATCTGTCGCAAGCCGAAGCCGTTGCCGATCTCATCGCTTCCCGTTCTGAAACAGCCCGTCGCGTAGCCTTACAGCAGATGCGTGGGGGATTCTCTAACGAACTCATCAACCTGCGGACCCAATTGCTAAATTTCATCACGCTCATTGAACTGGAACTGGACTTTAGTGAGGAAGATGTGGAATTTGCCGATCGCTCAGAACTTACCAAGTTGGTTACTAACATAGAGGCATTATTGCGTAAACTGGTGAACTCCTTCTCACTGGGTAATGCCATTAAAAATGGTATCCCTGTGGCCATCGTAGGACATACCAATGCCGGTAAATCAACCCTACTGAACACTTTGCTTCAAGAAGATAAAGCCATCGTCTCTGAAATACATGGGACGACCCGTGACGTGATTGAAGACACCATTAACATCGAAGGCATCACCTTCCGTTTTATTGACACGGCCGGCATCCGCACCACAAAAGATAAAATTGAAAGCCTGGGGATTGAGCGCACCTATTCCAAAATTACCAATGCCACGATTGTGGTCTTGATGCTGGATGTGAACGATCCGGATGAGAAGATTCATGAAGCCATAACGGATGTGAAAAATCGCCTGGATAATGATCACCAGCAATTGATCGTAGTGATTAACAAAACAGACCTGTTGCCAGAGGAAGGTGTTGATGCCCGTTTTAATAAAGCTGAGTTCCGTGAGCTGACCGGTACCGATGCCATCGTGCCCATCTCGGCCAAACACAATACCAATGTGGAAGCCCTCTCAACGGAACTACTCAAAACCGTAAACCTTGCTGCTATCGATAACGACGAAGTGATTGTGACCAATGCCCGCCACTACGAAGCCTTGCAACAGTCGCACGAAGCCATCCTACGTGTGGTAAACGGACTGGAGACAGGTATCTCAGGTGATTTCCTCTCCCAGGATATCCGTGAGGTATTGCATTATCTGGGTGAGATTACGGGGGCCATTAATACGGACGAGGTGTTGGGTAATATCTTTAAGAATTTCTG